>JAPLDX010000042.1 GCA_026391215.1 Bacteroidia bacterium | reverse complement strand
TCTGATAACCAGTCAACTGCACCAAAATGCAACAGGATTGTTTTCTTCCTGAATGTTGATGGCAGGGTGAATTTTGTTCTGTACCATAATACATTGTCTGGTCCGACTGTTTTATTTACTCCAGATAGTGCCGATTCCACTGCAAACGGGACAAGTATTTTTCCCTGGAATGTTGCAGGGATTTTGTCAGATGGAGGTGTTATTGCATAATCCCATAATCCGTTCAGGTTTTTCCATTCACTCCGGACCATCTGGGGACGCGGATATTCGGGTAACGGATTAAGCGGATCAATCTTATCTGCCCAGGTTGTTCTGATCTTATCACCGGTTATCTTCCATCCTGTATTCTGTGCCCAAATCATGCCTGAAAATAAAATCAGGACTATACAAACTATCAGAGACTTTTTCATGTTTTCGTTGATTAACTATATGTTATGTTCCAACATTTTCTTTCAATTTAAGATTGTTTTTCGATCTAATGGGTTTTCGATCTTACCCCTCGCTGTCCCCCTCTCTGGTCTCCGGCCTCACCCCTTCCTGTCCCCCTCTCCCAAGAGAGAGGGGGATGATATTTCTGTTATTATTGATCGAATTTTCTGTATAATAAGTTCTTGATTATTAATTATTTCTTCATTCTTAAATCTAATTACTTTAATTCCATATCTTTCAATTTCTCCAGAGCGACCATCATCATATTCCTGAGCTTGAATATTGTCATGAACTTCACCATCAACCTCGATAACCAGCTTAATTTTATGACAGTAAAAATCGGCAATAAAAATGTCAATAGGATGTTGTCTCCTGAAAATATATCCTTTAATACGGAATTTCTTAAGGCTTTTCCAGAGGATATTTTCGGCTTCTGTCGAATTTTTTCTCATTGTTTCAGCTAATCTGAAAAGTTCAGGTTTTGCACCGAAGTACATGTCTCTTTCAACCGATTTACCCAAATATGCCATTAATCATTAAGTTATTGTTCATTTTAAGCCCCTCCCTCCTGGGTGAGGGGTTTGGGGAGAGGCTTCTTGACTATCTCCCCCCGGGAGAGGGGTTTGGGGAGAGGCTCTTCACCCAGCCTGGAACAGCATTTACAAATATTATAATGACTGAAACAATAATGCTGACTGTGAGCACAAGGTTTATAATTCCTGGAACCATAGTAGCCGATTCACTTATTTGCGGAATATATATATTCTTTATGTTCAGGATAGCGGCCACCATGGTTGTCACACCCACAAATATCATCGGTAATATTGTAACCCATGCATATTTAGCCCTGCCCCGGTTTATGATAAATGACGTACCGATCGCCAAAGCGATTGTGGCCAGCAATTGATTGGCAGCACCAAACATCGGCCATATTGTCGCCACGGTACCTGTATAAATAAAATACGCCCAGGCAAACACAATCAGCCCGCTTGCTATCAGGTTACCGGGAAGCCAGTCGGTTCTGCGGAAAGGTTTATAAACTTTTCCCATTGCCTCCTGCAGCAAAAACCTTCCTATCCTGGTTCCGGCATCAATAGTTGTAAGAATGAATAAAGCCTCGAACATTATGGCAAAATGGTACCAGTACGACATCAGGTGCTTCATACCCGGGATCGAAGAGAAGATATAAGCCATACCAACACCCAGTGATACTGCGCCTCCGGTGCGCCCGACAATCTTTTCGCCCACGCTTGCGGAAAGCACATCAATGTTTGATTCTGTAAATCCCATCTCATGCAGTCTTGGGAGTATTGCCTGTAATTTATCGACAGGCACATTTATCTGGAAATAATCGAGCGGAAGAAGACTGGTAGCAGCTATCAGAGCCATTATGCTTATTGCACCCTCAGTGAGCATCGCCCCCACTGCGATAGGCTTAATATGAGACTCCTTCATTATCATCTTGGGGGTTGTCCCTGAGCTTACAAGTGAATGAAAGCCTGATATAGCTCCGCAGGCTATTGTTATGAACAGGTATGGGAATAACTTCCCCGGAATGATCGGTCCTCCGCCTTTTCCAAATTCAGTGAATGCTGGCATTTTTATTTCCGGGGCGACAATGATCAGGCCAATAGCAAGCAGTGCAATAACCGATATTTTCATTATTGAGCTCAGGTAATCGCGGGGCGAAAGAAGAAACCACACCGGGAGAACTGATGCAAGGAATCCATATATCGCTATAATGATTGTAAGAGTTTTATGGTCGAAGGTGAACCATGAAGCAAACTGGGATCCGGGGACATAACGGCCAACCACCACAACAAGGATGAGCATGATAACACCAAATATAGTGGCTTCTAAAGTTTTGCCCTTACGAATTTTAAACATCCAAATACCCATTATTATTGCAATAGGGATAGTTGATGCGATAGTGAATGTTCCCCATGAACTCTCTGCAAGTGCATTGACTACAACAAGGCCCAACCCTGCCAGCGCGATAACTATTATCAGCAGTATAGCGAATGTGGTTGTAATACCGCTTACTTTATTTATCTCGGCTTTGGCAATTTCTGCAAGTGATTTTCCGTCGTGCTGGACCGATGCTGTAAGGATCACTAAATCATGAACAGCCCCGGCCATCACAGCTCCGATCAGCATCCATAAAAATCCGGGCATAAATCCAAACTGGGCAGCCAGAACGGGTCCCACAAGAGGACCGGCTCCTGCTATAGCAGCAAAATGGTGCCCGAACAGCACCCATTTGCTTATTGGATAATAATTTTGCCCATCATACAACCTGTAAGCTGGTGTCTGAGCCAGATCATTGGTGACGGCGACCTTTGCAGCAACAAAGCTGAAATAAAACCGGTAGGCTAATGCGAAAAGGACGATGGTCCCTATCACAAATGGCATTGCATTCATATATGATGTTCTGTTCCGGTAATGTTAATACGACAAAATTAATATTTCCATACACCTGTGCAATTACAGTGAAAGCAAAAACCGATATGTCTGAAAGGTTATTATAAGTCTTTATACTTAATAGAATTATTTTTTTGTTGAGTACATTTAGCTTGAATTTATTTTCAGGGCATATAACCTGCCATATATTTCTTTTCAGTCTAATTTAAACAGTAAACTTATGAGCGTAGAAAGAACTTTTGATTTGCTCGACCGGTACAGCAGACTATTTGAAAACAAAGAGGATGTACTTTGTGGCAAACAGAATGGCGTATGGGTCAAATACAGCTCGCGGGATTATATCGATTATTGTTATAATATCAGCTACGGACTTCTTGAACTGGGACTTAAGAAGGGGGATAAAATAATCACTGTAACCAATAGCAGGCCTGAATGGAACTTTGTCGATCTGGGAATGGCAATGATAGGGGTCATTCATGTACCTGTTTTTACATCCCTCAGCACCTCTGACTATCAATACATTATCAACCACAGCGAAGCGAGCCTGATCTTTGTCTCCGACAGGAAACTATTGAAGACTGTATTTCCTTCAATAGAGGCTTCAGGCGGGTCCCTCCGGATATATTCCTTCGATGAAATTGAAGGAGTAAAAAACTGGAAGGAGATAGTTGAAGCCGGGAAAGCAAACAGCGAAAAACATAAACAGACCGTTGAAGATATTAAAAGCTCTATCCGTCCTGATGAATTTGCCTCACTGATCTATACATCAGGAACAACGGGCAAAGCTAAAGGAGTAATGTTGACTCACAGGAATATGGTGAGCAACTTCCTGTCAGCGGCAGATGTTTTCAAGCTGGAGCCTAAAGATAACTATCTCAGCATCCTTCCCCTGTGCCACGTAGGAGGAAGGCTGGGAAACTACCAGACCCAGTACAGCGGGGCCAGTATTTATTATGCTGAAAATATGGGTACAATAGCTGTAAACCTGACAGAGATCAAGGCTGATGGCTTTGATGCAGTCCCGAGAGTACTTGAAAAATTCTACAGCGTCATAATTTCAAAAGGGAACAAGCTTACAGGTTTTAAGCATAAAGTTTTCTTCTGGGCCGTTGATCTTGGTTTGAAATACAAGCCATTCGGAGAAGGCGGGTGGTTTTATGAAAGGAAGCTGAAAATTGCCGATAAGCTGGTTTTCAGCAAGTGGCGTGAAGCACTGGGCGGCAATGTCAGAATTGTCGGATGCGGAGGTGCAAGCCTTCAGTCAAGACTCGAAAGAATATTCTGGGCGGCAGGCATCAAAATAATTAATATGTATGGTCTCACTGAAACTTCACCAATTCTCACAATTAACAGGACTGAAAAAGGAAGGGCGAAGCTTGGATCTGTTGGAATGACAATCGAAGGTGTTGAGGTAAAAATAGCCGAAGATGGTGAGATTCTCTGTAAAGGCCCGTGTGTAACACCAGGTTATTATAAAGATCCTGAACTCACAAAATCAGCTTTTGACAGTGAGGGTTGGTTCCACACAGGCGATATCGGACATTTTGAAGATGACAAGTTCCTTATGGTGACTGACAGAAAAAAAGAGATATTCAAGCTTTCAAACGGGAAATTCATTGCACCCCAGGTAATTGAGAACATATTCAAAGAGTCACCTGTTATCGACCAGATAATGGTTCTGGGTGAACATGAAAAATTTGCCAGTGCCCTTATCTCTCCTAATTTCAAGTACTTTGACGACTGGAAATCTTTAAAGAATATTTCATTCTCAAATAATGAAGAACTCATTCATCACCCTGAAGTGCAATCATTTTTCTCTTCAGAGGTTGATAAACTCAATAAGAAGGTGAGTCCTCCGGAGAAGATAAACAGATTCAAGCTGGTACAAGATGAATGGTCTCCTGCATCAGGTGAGTTGTCACCCACATTAAAACTGAGACGGCAATTCATAAATGAGAAATACAAAACTATTATCGAGCAGATCTATATGAAATAATTCAAAGACCATTATCCTATGAATTTAATTAAAGTAAGCGACCGGAAAACGGAGGAAATGTTTCTTGACACAGCCAGGATCATTTATAAAAATGACAGTACATGGGTTTGCCCACTGGATAATGATATTAAAACTGTTTTTGACCCGGAGAAAAATCCTTATCATAAACACGGCGTTGTAGAAAGATGGGTTCTTACTGATGATAATAAAAAGCTGATAGGCAGGATAGCTGCCTTCGTTGACTTTAACCTTGCAAATACATACGATCAACCGACAGGAGGCATGGGATTTTTTGAATGTATTGATGATAAAAATGCCGCATTCCTCCTGTTCGATACGGCTAAAGAATGGCTGAAGGAAAAAGGAATGGAAGCAATGGACGGACCCATAAACTTCGGAGAAACAGATAAATACTGGGGCCTTCTGGTGGATGGTTTTACTCATCCTTCATTTGATATAGCATATAACTATCCCTATTACCAGAATTTGTTCGAATCATATGGGTTCCAGGTCTATTATAAAATGGAAGGCTTTCATCTTGATATAACCAGGCCGCTGCCTGAAAGGTTTACGAAGATTGCACAATGGGTAGCTAATAAACCCGGCTATGAATTCAGACATTTCTCATGGGAGGAACAGGAAAAATTTACAAAGGACTTTGCTGTAGTTTTCAATGAGGCCTGGGCCTCTTTCAAGACACATTTTGAGCCCCTGGAATCTGATTATATCAGGCAGACTTTACATAAAGCTAAACCTATTTTGGATGAAGAAATGATCTGGCTGGCATATTTTGAAGGGAAACCAATTGCCATATATCTCATGTTCCCCGATTTCAATCAGATCCTTAAACATCTCAACGGAAAGCTGCATCTTATTAATAAATTGAAGTTTGTACTGCTGAAAAGCAGGAAGGTCATAACCAGAGCAAGAGGTATGCTAATGGGTGTTATTCCGAAATTCCAGAAGATGGGGATTGAATCAGCATTTATTCTCAATCTGGTTGATGTTTTTAAGAGGAAACCACATTATACCGAGATTGAGTTCTCATGGGTTGGAGATTTTAATCCCAAAATGAGAAGAATATTCATTTCTGTCGGTAGTATACCTGTAAAAAACTATATCACATACAGATACCTCTTCGATAGAACTAAGGAATACAAGAGATATCCAATTCCGGGGGAAAGTTAGGAGTTACACCAGGTATTAATAATGAAATATGATATTATCATAATCGGAGGAGGTCTTGGCGGACTGACTGCTGGAGCCAAGCTTGCAAAAGAAGGGAAAAAAATTCTTCTTATTGAACAGCATAATCAGCCGGGAGGTTGCGCAACTACCTTTAAACGCGGAGATTTCACCCTTGAAGTCGGATTACATGAGATGGACGGACCTTCTCCCCGCGACATGAAGACAAAGATCTTCAACGATCTGGATGTTTTCAAAAATGTCGAATTTATCAGGGTCCCTGAATTTTACAGGTTCATCAATGACCGGTACAGCGTAACAATACCTCATGAACCTGAGATCGCAATTGAATCATTGTCCGGATTATTCCCGTCAGAAACTGAGGGTATCAGGGCATATTTCAATCAGATACTTAACCCTCCAAAGAGATCTCCTGAAAATGCAGGGCAGGATATCAACCTGTCAGAATTCCTTGACTCAATAATTAAGAACGAGGACTTGAAGCTTATCCTTCTTGGCAATCTTGGTTATTTCCATGATGATCCATGCTCTCTCTCCCTCGCCTACTACTCAATAGCCCAGGGCAGTTATTTTAAAAATGGGGCAAGCTATATAAGGGGAGGTTCGCAAAAATTATCCGATTACCTCTCGGCCTATATAAAAAGTCATGGTGGAGAAGTCTTTCTGAATCATATTGTTACAGGAGTCAAGGTAAGCGATCATAAAGTTACCGGTGTATCTTTTAAAAAGAAAAATGATCCCGGTTCACAGGAAACTGAAGCATTTGCCGATGACATAATTGCTAATAATGCTGTTCCGAACCTTACTGAACTTCTTCCCCGTGAAACAGGCGATGAGCTGAAAAAAGAAATAAGCAGCCAGAAAACCGGAGCTTCTTTACTGACCGTCTATTTAGGATTCAGTAAACCTCCCCGTGAGCTCGGAAATAAATATTATTCCATTGCCGTTTTTGATAGTTCAATTATGACAATGGGAGATATCATCAGAAATAATAATGATGATTTTTCGAAGCGCAGCTTTATTTTTATTGATTATGGTCAGATTGACTCAGGCCTGGCTCCTGCAGGAAAAAGCGTCGGTGCAATTTGCTGTGTTGATTATCTGAAAGACTGGGAAAACCTGAGCATGAATGAATATAAAGCCAGGAAAGAGCTGGCAGCTTCAGCCCTTATTGACAGACTTGAAAAAATAATCCCAGGCATTAAAGGTATTATTGAGTATTCTGAAACTGGTACATCATCTACTGTAAGGCGCTATACCCTTAATCCTGAAGGAGCGGTTTACGGTTTTGCACAAACGCCATCCAGAAAAGTCTTTGATTCATTTAAATCGCTTGATAATCTTCACTTTGCATCAGCATGGGGAAGAACAGGAGGAGGTTTTTCAGGGGCTATCTTAGCCGGTTACCTCTGTGCATATAATATCCTCAGGAAGAGACCGGACAGCAGTAAAAATTAAATCCTTTCAATTCTTTTCGCCACAGGTTTGTCAATGATAATAGGTACCTGTTCAACAATTGTATTGGTAGGATCAAGATTAAGTGCCCTGATATCAAGGACAGCAATTTTGCGAACGATATTGTGAAGGGTCAGGATGAAATTCTCCCATGTGGATAGTGAAAAATCCCGCGTCATTATCCGGTCTATCAGAATGAATTTAAAATCACTTTCGATGTCATGTTTTCTCATAGAGGAGTAGGCGCTTTCCATCTTTATTTCACCAGATTTTACAAGATCCTCAAGGACCTCCTTGAAATAGAGGTTCATCTTTGGCGAGATTTTAAACCCTATATAAAAATCAATCCTTATAAGTACCCCCGGGATAATATGCTTGACTTCATAATTGAACCTGTTTGGTTCATTCACCCTGTCTATATGAAGAAACCAGTAAGTGTCAGCTCTTTTGGGCTGTTTATGAAATATGGAATAGATCACTTTTGACTCGACCTGATCATGCCTGTTTGCACGGATGATATAAACAAGATTGGTTGCAAATTTGGGAACTGATTCATCCTTGCTCACGTCTTTGAAAATAGTCAGATAATTATCAAGATCCGCAAAAGTAATATACCGGTTCTTTATTTTCCTTCCGAAATACCAGCCAAACATAACCAGAAAATATATTGATGCCATTAATAGTGTAAACCACCCTCCCGACTTAAATTTATATAGATTGGCAATCAGGAAGCTGCCTTCCACAATAATAAATAACATGAATAGTCCCAGGACCAGCCTGTGGTTCATCCCTTTCTTAAATAAGTAGTACGAGAGAAGTAGCGTGGTCATGATCTCGGCAATGTTAATCGATAAGCCGTATGCAGCAGTCATATTTGATGATTCCTTGAAGAAAACAACAGTAAGGCTGCACGTAATCCAGAGAAGCCAGTTAATAAAAGGCAGATAAACCTGACCTCTGACCCATGTAGGATGGAGCACGCGTATCCTCGGCCAGAAATTAAGCGACATTGCTTCACTTATAAGTGTAAAAGATCCTGTTATAATTGCCTGGCTGGCAATTATCGCGGCTGCTATCGCAAGGATTATCCCAGGTATCAGAAACCAGTCAGGCATCATCTCAAAAAATGGATTCACAAAAGTCGTCTTCTCAATATTCATCATCAGCCAGGCTCCCTGTCCGAAATAATTAAGAAGGAGAGCTATCTTGACAAACACCCATGAAATACGAATATTTGTTCTGCCGCAGCGGCCAAGATCAGCATAGAGAGCTTCCGCTCCTGTAGTACAAAGGAACACTGCCCCCAGTAAAATAAAACCTTCCGGATATTCGGCAAGAAAACGGTATGCATAAACAGGATTGACAGCACGAAGGATGCCGGGATACTGAACTAACTGTGAGATCCCAAGTACAGCAAGCACTGATAGCCAGATGACCATTACAGGTCCGAAGGAACTACCGATGATCTTAATCCCGAATTGCTGAACAGTAAATAGAGCCAACAGAATTATAAGTACAATGGGAATTACAGGAATATCAGGATTACAGAACTTTAATCCCTCAACCGCAGATGTCACACTTATAGCAGGTGTAATCACTCCGTCTGCTATAAGGGCAGCGCCTCCTATCATGGCTAGAACCGCAATCCATGGTGATTTAATCTTTAACAGCGCAATAAGCGCGAAAATTCCTCCTTCACCATTATTATCAGCCCTTAATGCTATGAGCACATATTTTACTGTGGATAAAATAGTCAGTGTCCAGAAAATGCATGAGATGCTTCCGTATATAAGGAGCTCATTGAAATTTCCCGCCCCCCCGGCGATGATTGCTCTCATAGTATAGAGGGGACTGGTACCAAGATCACCAAATACTATTCCGAGAGTCATTAATGCTCCGGCAACAGAAAGCCGCTTAACATCCGTCCTTTCCATGTTTTTCCCTTAAATATTATGGACTTACTGTAAAGAAGGTTCCAAAGTTATAAATAAATTATCTTTGTGACCGAAAGATCAATTTAAAAGCTTGTAAAATGTTCAGATTAGTGCTTATCTTCCTGATTTTCATGTGTCTCGGTGTGCCGGGCTACAACCAGGTAACGGTACCTGAAGAAGAAAAGCTCTCGCTGCTTTTTATCGGTGACATAATGGGCCATGATTCCCAGATATGGTCGGCTGAGAACTTAAAAACAGGCACCTGGGATTATAATGACGTCTTCATGTACATAAAGCCCGTAATTTCAGATGCTGATATTGCAGTAGCCAACCTTGAAGTTACACTGGCGGGCCCTCCTTACAAAGGATACCCACAGTTCAGCTCGCCGGCTGCCCTTGCTGATGCCTGTCGTAATGCCGGAATTGATTACCTGGTAACTGCAAATAATCATGCTGCTGATCGCGGAAAAGACGGGATAACAGGTACAATAAACAGGCTTGATAGCATTGGTATACCACATACCGGCACTTTTACTGATCAGGCGGCAAAGGACAGCCTTCATCCTCTGATTATCAATAAAAAAGGATTTTCAATTGCACTGATGAATTATACTTATGGCACCAACGGCATAAGGGTGCCTGAGCCGCTTATAGTGAATACGCTTGATAAGAACCAGATTGCGGGTGATATTGAAAAAGCCAGAAGTAAAAATCCAGATATTATGGTATTGTTCCTGCACTGGGGTAATGAATATGATACGATCCCTTCATTCATTCAGACGGAACTTGCGAAATATTTTCTTTCTATGGGTGCTGATCTTGTAATCGGCTCACACCAGCATGTGCTCCAGAGAATGGTATGGCTTATGGATGAGAATAAAGCTGTTGTATATTCCCTTGGTAATTTTGTCTCAAACCAGAGAAAACCGAAAACCGACGGAGGATCGATGGTAAGAATAGACATGGTAAAAACCGGCGACCAGGTAGTTATTTCCGGTGCAGGATATTACCTGACGTGGGTCTACACCCCGATAGTTGATTACGATCAAAAATTTTACATCCTCCCATGCTCTGAATTTGAGAAAAATGCAGATTTCTTTCCCTCCATGACCGACTTCATGCAGATGAAGAAATTCATAAACGACTCAAGGGCATTTCTTTACAAACAAAACATCAATGTAAAAGAGTATATTTTTAACGGAAGCTACTGGCTGTTAAATAATTAACAGCAAATCCTCTATTACCTTTACCTTTGTGCCGTTGTGCCGTTGAACCGTTGCACCTCTAAATAATTTCACTGATTATATATTCTTTATTTCAGATTTTATCTATATTATTGCATATTATTGGTCAGTGCTATGAATAACTCTATTGCCCTGCTTTCGGTTACTGCAATCTCGCTCGGATTTATACACACAATCCTTGGGCCGGATCATTATCTGCCGTTCATTGTTCTCAGCGAGGCAAAAAAATGGACTCTTAAGAAAACCATGTTCATTACATTCATCTGCGGGCTGGGGCATGTGTTAAGCTCTGTTGTTATCGGACTGATAGGGATAGCAGTAGGTATATCGCTAACCAGGCTTGTTAATGTGGAATCGTTCCGCGGCAATATAGCAGCATGGCTGTTCATTGCCTTTGGCCTCATTTATATGGTGATCAGTATCAGGAACCTTATTAAGAACAGAAAACATTATCATAGTCACTTTCATATCGGCGGAGAAAGCCATTCTCATGAACACGATCACCACAGGGAACATACCCATGTTCATGAAACTGATGTTGTCAAAACAACTCCCTGGATACTGTTCCTGATATTTATATTCGGACCCTGCGAACCATTAATCCCGATAGTCATGTATCCGGCCGCTGAAAACAATATACCCGGAGCCATCCTGGTTTCCCTGCTATTCTCAATTGTCACTATAGCTACAATGATTTCGATTGTGCTGGCTTTCAAGATGGGATTTAGCAGGATCAATCTGAAACCTGTCGAAAAATACAGCAACCTCTTTGCTGGAGCAATGATCTTCCTCTCAGGCATAGCAATACAGTTCCTGGGTCTGTAGATCAGCTGACGTGTAGTGAATCCTTTATTTAATTGGCATTTAATTATTAGCTTTGCAAAAAAGAACAAATGACTTACGATTACAATACACAGAGGAAGAGAATGGCCTTGCCTGAATACGGCAGGAATGTCCAGAAGATGGTCGATCACATCAAAACCATTGAAGACAGAGCAGAAAGGAACCGTGCCGCAAGGACGATCATTCAGGTCATGGGCAATCTCAATCCTCACCTGCGTGATGAAGGAGATTTCAGGCATAAGCTGTGGGATCATCTTGCCCTGATAGCAGATTTTAGTCTGGATATTGATTCCCCTTATACTTTACCGGAACCGACAAAGTTTGTTGAAAAGCCGAATCAGATACCATACAAGCAAGGTGACATAAGATTCCTGCATTACGGACGGATCGTTGAATTAATGATCGATGCCGCTTGTGAAATGAAAGAAGGTGAAGAAAGGGAATATCTTACGACTCTTATTGTAAATCAGATGAAATAGTCGTACGTCACCTGGAACAGGAGTCAGGTTGCTGATGAAGTTATAATTGGCGACATGAAGTTATTATCCGGTGGAAGGCTTAAAATGACCGATGGAGTGAAGATCCTGGAAGTTAAGGAACTACTGCCGCCGCCAAAAAGAAAACCGCTGGGGAAACCTCATGGAAAGCAACAGAATAAACAATTCAACAGGAAAAAAGGATATACCCGGCATTAATGGGAACTTTTATCGTTCATGGCGGAAAATCTCTTAAGGGGGAAATAATCCCGCAGGGTGCTAAAAATGAAGCTTTGCAGATAATATGTGCAACTCTTCTCTCGTCAGAAACAATAACAATCAATAATATTCCCTGTATCAGTGATGTAAATAAGCTGATAGAGCTCGTTGAATGCCTGGGAGTAAAGGTTTCAAGGGAATCAAAATCAACAATTAAATTCAGGGCTGCCGAAATCAATCTTGATTATCTTCTTACAAGTGAATACCGGTCGCAAAGCAACAGTATCAGGGGATCAATAATGGTCGTCGGTCCTCTCCTTGCAAGGTTTGGAAAGGCATATATCCCAAAACCGGGCGGAGATAAAATAGGCCGTCGCCGCGTTGACACACATTTAATTGGCTTCCAGAAGCTTGGAGCAGAATTTGAATACGAATCCTCCGATCCTTTCTTTAAGATTGAAGCATCTTCGCTGACAGGTGCATACATACACATGGATGAGGCATCAGTTACCGGAACTGCAAATATAATAATGGCTGCCGTGCTGGCAAAAGGACGCACAACTATATACAATGCTGCCTGCGAACCCTATATCCAGCAGCTCTGCAAAATGCTCGTTTCAATGGGTGCCAGGATAGATGGCATCGGTTCCAATCTACTATATATCGATGGAGTAAAGGAACTAAAAGGCTGCACACATACCATACTGCCCGATATGATTGAAATCGGTTCATTCATAGGTTTGGCAGCCATGACCGAATCTGAGATCACTATCAAAAACGTTTCATATGAGAACCTGGGCATTATCCCTGATTCTTTCCGGAGGCTCGGCATAATACTGGAAAAATCAGGTGATAATATCTATATCCCCCGTCAGGAACATTATGAAATAGAAACCTTCATTGACGGTTCAATAATGACAATCGCTGATGCAATATGGCCGGGACTGACTCCTGATCTGCTCAGCGTGTTCCTGGTTACTGCAACCCAGGCTAAAGGCGCTGTCCTTATCCATCAGAAGATGTTTGAAAGCCGTCTCTTTTTTGTTGACAAGCTGATTGATATGGGCGCGCAGATAATTCTTTGCGACCCTCACAGGGCAACAGTAATAGGCCATGACAGGAAATTAAAGCTCCGAGGTACCGTTATGTCATCTCCTGATATCAGGGCCGGAGTTGCGCTGCTGATTGCCGCCATGTCAGCAGAAGGCAAGAGCGTTATCCATAATATCGAACAGATCGATCGCGGGTATCAGGATATAGATAAACGTCTTAATGCCCTGGGAGCAGATATAGAAAGGCTTTAGTATTTTGCGCCATAATGCCTTAATCCTCTTCATCTCTCTGTCAAAATGTCAATTATTGATTGCTGGCAAACAATTTGTTGAACAGAAGTTTATTAAATCGAAATTATACGTGTGATGGTAAAGAAGAAAACGTCTGATCAGCATGAGACCAGACAAGAAGATCATAGCGAAACAGCTGATAATAAAGAAAATGTCCCTGCACAGGAGACTGTTCAGCCGGAAAAGGGCACAGAGAAGCAGGAGAAAGAAACCGGTGCTGCTGAACAGCCTGCTGCCGATAAAGCTGTTCCTGAAGAAAGATCTTTAGAGGAAAAACTGGCAGAGATGCAGGATAAATATCTGCGTCTATCCGCTGAATTTGATAATTACAGGAGAAGAACCCTGCGTGAAAAAATGGAATTGTCGAAATATGCCAGTGAGAATGTGCTTCTGAATATACTTCCTTTCATGGATGATTTTGAAAGGGCTATGTCACATCTTGATACAGCAACGGACAGTGCTGCAATGAAAGAAGGGATTGATCTTATTTACCTGAAGCTCACTGAATACCTTAAACAAAACGGGGTCAGGGAAATTGAATCCATGAATTGTGAATTCAATGTAGACCTCCATCATGCTGTAGCTAAAGTGCAGGTCCAGGAAGAGGATAAGAAAGGGAAAATAGTAGAGGTGGTCCAAAAGGGTTTTTATTTGCAGGATAAGGTTATCAGACATTCAAAGGTAATTGTCGGAGAATAAACGGATGGAAAAAAGAGATTATTACGAAGTCCTCGGGGTATCAAAAAGTGCCACAAAGGAAGAGATAAAGAAGGCTTACAGGAAGCAGGCTTTGAAGCACCATCCCGATAAGAATCCCGGTGATAAGAAAGCAGAGGAACTTTTCAAGGAGGCGGCTGAAGCCTATGAGGTTTTAAGCAATGATGAGAAAAAAGCCAGGTATGACCGTTTTGGCCATGCAGGTATGAGTGGCGCCGGAAACGGATTCGGAGGAGGTACCATGACAATGGAAGATATCTTCTCATCCTTCGGCGATATCTTCGGCGATGCCTTCGGGGGATTTGGAGGTTTCGGCAGCAACAGACACGGAGGAGGAAGAAGGGTTAACAAAGGGACCAACCTCAGGGTGAAGGTTAAGCTTACACTCAACGAAATAGCCAATGGTGCAGAAAAAAAGATAAAGGTCTCCAGGTATGTCACATGCGCAACCTGCGGGGGAACAGGAGCTGCAGATTCAAACAGCCTGTCAACCTGTTCAACATGCCGCGGTTCGGGACATGTAACACGACTCACAAATACAATGCTGGGACAGATGCAGACTACCTCTGTATGTCCTTCATGCGGAGGCGAGGGTAAGACAATAACAAAAAAATGTTCTGCCTGTTATGGCGAAGGAATAGTTCAGAAAGAGGATATAATTAAGATCAATATACCTGCCGGAGTCGGTAAAGGGATGCAGATGACAATGTCCGGCAAAGGAAATGCGCCCAGGAGGGGAGGCGTTAACGGCGACCTGCTGGTCGTAATTGACGAAGAGAGCCATCCTGATCTGATAAGGGAAGGTAACGACTTGATCTATAATTTATTCATCAGCATCCCTGATGCTGTTCTCGGTGCTCATGTTGAGGTGCCTACAATAGATAATAATGTCAAAATAAAGATCGAGCCGGGAACCCAGCCAGGCAAGATCCTGCGTTTAAGAGGAAAAGGACTGCCGGAAGTCAATGGTTATGGAAGAGGAGATCTCCTCGTCAATGTAAACGTATGGATACCCAAGAATCCCAGCAGGGAAGAAGCTAAGATCATTGAAAGATTCAAAGAGTCAGATACCTTCACCCCAAAACCTGATAAGAACGACAGAGGCTTTTTTGAAAGGATGAAGGGGTATTTTGAATAGGAGATTTCATATATTTACCACTCATTTTAAAACCTAACCTATTATTCTATGTCACTATTTGAGGCAAAGAACATCACCAAAAAATTCGGAAATTTCACTGCACTGGATAATGTAAGCATAGCTGTACCTGAACAGTGCATATACGGACTTCTTGGACCAAACGGCGCCGGAAAAACAACGCTCATAAGGATAATCAACCAGATAACCGGTCCCGATGCCGGGGAGCTTTTCATGAGCGGCCGTAAACTGATGCCGGAGGATGTCCAGTTCATCGGCTACCTTCCTGAAGAACGCGGCTTGTACAAAAAAATGAAAATTGGCGAACAGGCGATCTATTTTGCCCAACTTAAAGGACTTACCAAGGCAGAAGCAATGAGAAGACTGAAATACTGGTTTAAAAAACTGGATATGGTTGAATGGTGGGGCAAGAAGGTTGAAGAGCTGTCAAAAGGTATGCAGCAGAAAGTGCAGTTTGTGACCACTATCCTTCATGAACCAAAACTCATAATTTTCGATGAACCGTTCACTGGATTTGACCCTGTTAACGCCAATATCATCAAGAATGAAATACTCTTCCTCAGGGAAAGAGGTGCCACAATAATATTTTCCACCCATAATATGGAATCGGTTGAGGAACTTTGCGACAATATCACTCTCATTGACAAAGCAAAGACAATCCTTGAAGGAAGCGTGGATGAGATTCGCAGTCAGTGGGCCGCTAACGAATACGAGCTTCTTTTTGAAGGCGAAGTCAAAATTGAAGGAAACGGGCAGTATAAGATCCTTAATAATCAGTTTGAAAATGAAAAGAGCCTGATAAGGATTAAAACTATATCGGATATCACAACAAATGATATCCTGAAAACTGTTATGAAATCAGGTAAGATCATCTCTTTCAATCCTGCTCTCCCCTCTATGAATGAAATATTTATCAGGGTAGTTGAATCCCGTAATTAATCCTGAAACATCCAGATTATGAATAAGATATCTATAATAATAAAAAGAGAATACCTTACCAGGGTGAGAAAGAAATCATTCATCATAATGACCATCCTGGCGCCAGTGTTAATGGCGGCTCTTATGGTTGTACCAACGCTTCTGATGGTGAACGGCGATAAGGATTTCAAGAAGATCGCTGTTATCGAAGATGGTTCTGACCTGTTTAAGAATGTCATTCCCGACACAAAAGATGCAGATTATATCTACCTGGAAAACACTTCAGTAGAAGATCTTAAAACAACTTTTGAAGAGGCTGGGTATTATGGTATATTGTGGATCTCACCGGAGATCATAAATACTCCGAATGCCATACAGCTCATTTCAAAAAAACAGCCTTCTTTTACTCTGCTTGATCATATTTCCGGTGCGCTTGAGAAGGAAATTGAAAGGCAGAAGCTTCTTGCATATGATATTAAGGACCTCGATAAGATCCTTAAGGATGTCAAGACAGATGTATCAATTCAGACTATTAAGATCGATGATTCGGGAGAGGCTGTAAAAACAAGCACAGGCATTGCAATGGCCCTGGCATATATCAGCGGCTTTCTTATGTACATGCTTGTTTTCATGTTCGGATCGATGGTTATGAGAGGCGTTATTGAAGAAAAAACAAGCAGGGTTATTGAGGTAATTGTCTCCTCGGTTAAACCTGTTCAGCTTATGATGGGGAAGATCATTGGCGTTGCTCTGGTAGGCCTTACACAGTTCCTGATCTGGATATTTCTTACGGTTGCAATGGTTGCAGTTGTGAAAACGACTATCCTGAAAGACAAGAGTGTAACGGAAATCACTCAGAATATACCACAGGATATTATGACGGGAGATCAGCAGGAAGTTGCAACGACAAAGGCAGATATGTCTGAAGGGATGGCAGAATTTTCAAAATTGTTTGACAATGCAATGAACCAGGACTGGCTTCTGATAATATTTTCTTTCATATTTTATTTCATTACAGGGTACCTTTTATATGCCTCGGTTTTTGCTGCAATTGGTTCGGCGGTCGATAACGAAACTGAAACGCAGCAGTTCATGCTGCCGGTTACAATACCTATAATACTCGCTCTTATGGTGGCAATGGGAACAATGCAGAACCCGGAAAGCTCAATTGCTTTCTGGTTTTCAATAATTCCCTTCACCTCTCCTATTGTTATGATGGCAAGGATACCATTTGGGGTTCCATACTGGCAGATTATTATCTCAATGGTCCTGATGTTAATAACATTTATGGGATTTGTCTGGATGGCTGCCAAGGTCTACAGAACCGGCATCCTGATGTACGGGAAGAAATCATCATGGAAGGAGATCTGGAAGTGGCTGAAATATAGCGGTTAAGACAAAAGATAAAAGGAAAAAGACAAAAGTAAAAAGCATTAGAATCCCCTCCTGGGAGGGGCAAGGGGTGGGTTGATTTAATAAAAATATAATGTCAAAGATTTTAGTTATCGACGATGAAAAAGCTATCCGGAACACCCTGAAGGAAGTTCTGGAATACGAGAAACATGAGGTTGATCTTGCTGAAGACGGACTGACGGGAATTGAACTTTTTTCGAACAATACATATGATATTGTCCTGTGCGACATCAAGATGCAGAAAATGGATGGCATCGAAGTCCTCGAAAAAATAGTTGATATTTCAACTGTCACTCCTATTGTCATGATATCGGGGCATGGGAACATTGATACAGCAGTTGAGGCAATCAAGAAAGGAGCATACGATTTTCTTGAAAAGCCAATCGACCTCAACAGGCTCCTGATAACCATACGGAATGCTACGGATAAATCGACCCTTATAACCCAGACACAGGTGCTGAAAAATAAGGTCAGTAAAATGTACGAGATAGTCGGCGAATCCGAACCTATTAATAAAGTTAAGGAGATGATCGACAGGGTCGCTCCTACCGAGGCAAGAGTCCTCATCACAGGCGCTAACGGAACCGGGAAAGAACTTGTTGCTCGCCAGATACATGAGAAAAGCAGCAGGGCAAAGGGACCATTTGTAGAAGTAAATTGCGCCGCCATTCCGTCTGAACTTATTGAAAGTGAGTTGTTTGGGCACGAGAAAGGATCATTCACCTCAGCTATAAAGCAGCGTATCGGTAAATTCGAACAGGCAAACGGGGGAACTCTTTTTCTTGACGAAATTGGCGATATGAGTCTTTCGGCACAGGCTAAAGTGCTGAGAGCCCTTCAGGAGAACAGGATAACAAGGGTAGGTTCAGATAAGGATATCAATGTAAACGTAAGAATCATTACTGCCACCAATAAGAATATTAAGCATGAGATTGAAAAGAACGGATTCCGGGAAGATCTTTATCACCGTCTCAGCGTTATACTCATCCATGTTCCCACCCTTAATGAACGTTCAGAGGATATCCCCTTGCTTGCAGAGCATTTTAATTCGATGATCTGCAAGGAATACGGAATGAGCAAAAAAACTATCAGGCCTGACGCCATAAAAGAAATGCAGAAGGTCGAATGGACAGGCAATATAAGGGAATTCAGGAATGTTTTGGAGAGACTTATCATATTATGTAAAGATGACATAACCGGAGCTGATGTAGTGGCCTATGCAAGACCAGTCTCCGGAAGCAATATTTAATATGTCAAAAGGAAAAGACTCCAAACCTCATATAGGCATTTACGGCCGCCGCAATAATGGTAAAAGCAGCCTGATCAACTGCCTTGCAGGACAGGATATAGCAATTGTATCTGATCATGCCGGGACAACAACTGATCCGGTAAAGAAATCATTTGAGATCACAGATTTTGGTCCGGTAATTCTTGTAGATACAGGGGGTATTGACGACAACGGAGATCTCGGTAAAAAGAGAGTCGAAAGAACAATCAGAACCCTGGATACCATTGACCTTGCACTGCTGGTTGTTGCTGATAATACATGGGGTAAATATGAAGATGACTTCATCATCAGATTTCATGAACAGGATATTCCATTCATTGTAATCCACAATAAATCGGATGTTCTCCAACCTTCAGCACAGTTTAAGGAAGAAGTAAAGAAGAAGAGTGGAAAAGTGCTTTTTGAATTTTCAGCTGTTGACAAACGTAATTATGAGGAGCTGATAAATCTGATAAAAAATACTATCCCTGAACAATCATACAAAGTCCCTGCCCTGCTTGGAGATATTATCAGCCATGGGGATATTGTCGTCCTGATTACACCAATTGATACCGAGGCCCCTGCCGGAAGAATGATCCTCCCGCAGGTGCAGGCTATTCGAGATATACTTGACAATGATGCTGTTGCTGTAGTCCTGAAAGAAAACGAAGTTGATTCCTTCCTGAGAAAGACTGGTATTAAGCCGGCCCTTGCAATAACCGACTCACAGGTATTTGCCAAAGCCAACGCTTCAATACCTCCTGAAATTCCTCTCACCAGCTTCAGCATTATGCTTGCAAGGTTCAAGGGCGATTTTGACAATTACCTGAAAGGCACCCCGAAGATCTCAGAGCTTAAAGACGGAGACAGGGTGCTTATCCTGGAATCATGTACACATCATATTGCCTGCGATGATATAGGAAGGGAAAAAATTCCACGATGGATAACAGGTTTTACCGGAAAAAAGATAGAATTTGATGTCGTAGCCGGACTGGATACCGTTCCGCGGCCAATTACCGATTATGCGCTGCTGATCCAGTGCGGCGGCTGCATGATAACCAGAAAACAGCTTCATAATAGGCTTCAGCTGGCAGTCAAAGCAGGTGTGTCAATAACTAATTACGGTATGGCAATTGCATGGATGCATGGAATATATAAGAGGGCGATAGCACCATTTATCAAATGAACTGCGGAGCGGTTCCATCATATGAAATTATGGAACACCTCCGGTGTTCTAATGTTATTTGCTAAATCTGTTACAAACATTTATGAATCCGCTCCGCGGATTATATTCTTAAAGCCGGTCGCCGCGTGCCAGTCGCCTGACGCCGCTTTTAAAACCTGAAATATATAAACGGCATTATATCTGTCGTTCTCATCCGGAACAATAATACAGCAACAAACAAAATTACAGCGATTTGGGCTGCCAGAGGCATCTTTATGAAAAGCCCTCTGTAGGATTCCTTGACTCTCTCCGGCAGAAAATGTATTATGTAGCCAACAATAATCAGAAGAAAAACACTCGTATATGCCGGTATAACAGTCATGTATGATCCGGGGGAGAAATTCTCTAATATCTGAGTGATCATAAGCATGACACTGTTCATGTCTGGTGCCCTGAAAAATATCCAGCAAAAGCTTACGAAATTAAAGGTTAAGAAAACCACGACAGCTCTCCCAAAACGACCCTGTTTAATGCGGCTTCCAAAAATTGAGTCCCATATCCTGTTAATTACCAACCCTATGCCATGAAGACCTCCCCAGATAACAAACCGCAGAGAAGCCCCATGCCATAATCCTCCAAGCAGCATGGTTATCATAAGGTTTAACCCTGTTCTGAATTTTCCTTTCCTGTTACCTCCCAACGGAATATATAAGTAATCTTTTAACCATCTTGATAATGATATGTGCCACCGTTTCCAGAAATCACTTATACCGGCTGCTTTATATGGCGAGTTGAAGTTGACAGGAAGCCTGAAGCCAAGTATCAGCGCCAATCCTATGGCAATGTCGGTGTAACCTGAAAAATCACAATATATCTGAAGGCCATAACCATATATTGCCATCAGGTTCTCAAAACCGGAATAAAGCGAAGGAAGGTCAAAAACACGGTCAATAAAATTTACCGCAATGAAATCGGAAATAATTATTTTTTTGATAAGTCCTTTTGAAATCAGGAATAATGCATGGCTGAATTCCCTTTTCGAAAGGCTGAATTCCTTGTACAGCTGTGGTATGAATTCAGAAGCCCTTACAATAGGGCCTGCTACAAGCTGGGGAAAAAACGAAACATAAAATCCAAAATCAATTATGCTCCTTACAGGTTCGAGCTTCCCCCTGTACACATCAATTGTATAGCTGAGCGACTGAAAAGTAAAAAAGGATATTCCTACAGGAAGGATAATGCTGGTTACATCAAAAGAAGTACCCAGGTGGGTGTTTGAAAATGATGCGAGGAAATCGTGAACCTGAAAGCTTGTCCCCAGAACCTGGTTTAATGAATCGACAAGGAAGCCTGTATATTTAAAATAGGCAAGGATCCCGAGATTTGATAAAATGCTTATCAATATAAAAAGCCGTTTCATTGGCTTTTTGCCGGACCTGTATATCAGCAATCCGCAGGTGTAATCAATTATGGTGACAAACAGGAGTAGAAAAAGAAACAATCCTCCCGATTTATAGTAAAAGAAAAGACTTACAAGCAGAAGATAGAAATGCCTCAGGGAAAGCTTCCTATGGAGCAGGCTGTATCCCAGCAAAACAAAAAGAAAGAAAAGCCAGAATGCAGGAGCTGTGAAAATAAATGGTTTATTCTCATCATAACTGAAAATCTGTCTTATGACTGTTTGGGCAAAACCAGTTTCTTTCACTGGTTCAACAGGTTCTATAACACGGGATTCTTCTGTAACAACTAGTGTATCAATTAGTTGCGCTGCCGTTCTCTCCATAAACACTGCCTGGGCGAGCATCATCGAAAGAGTATCGGCGCCGGGATATGTGAAGTGTACATAATCTGTCTGGGCAAGGGGCGGCTTCTTTTCAACCCATTTGATTATTGAAGAGCTGCCGCCCATTGCTTCATAAGGATCCCAGAAGGCAGCTCCAGCATCATAAGATGCCTTCTTCTGTGCTTCAATTATGGCCGGGATATTCCCATATGATTTTATGCTGTCATCCTCAATAGATGCCATATCGGTGACACCTATTACTAAAAGCGGCGTTCCCGGAGCAACCTCCTTAAGCAGAGTAAGCTGCCTGTACAGGCCCTGCCTGTAATATGAATAATCTTTCCTTACATTCTTTACTATATTCAAACCATAATGAAGAACAATAAGATCGGGCGAAAGCATCCTGAAGGACTCCTCAAGATTTTTCCTGTCGATCAGTGTAAATTCCAGACCGGCGCTCCCTCTCCTGGGTATGTTGTCAATGATCACCCCTGCTTTGCTTTCAATGCTGATGCCCAGAATATCAGGACTGCTTCTCCCTTCAAATTCGACTACTATATCATTGGCCCCGCCAAGGCTGGTACTGATCTCATTCACGTCTGTTCCATTTACCAGTAACCCGGTAAATATTTGATTACCAGCTGTTTTAATAACAACTTTGATTTCCCCCTGTGCATGGGAATAAAATAATCTGAGCATTTCAAATTCAGCAACGGCGCTGTCTGCAAAAGCAGAAGGGCGTATCCTGATGGATGCTCTTACCGGATCAGTGGAAATTTCGCCTTCCGGCAAGTATCTGCAGATAGTCATGAAGGGTCCCAGCCGGTTGTGAGTCAGCCCGCCCTCCCTGTATGAAATGGAATTATATCTTTCCCAGTTTGCGGATGATTTGAGCCAAATGGATTTGGTGTACATAACCGGCATTGACGGGAGGAATAATCCCGGCCCTGTGCCTCCCCTGCCATCTCTCAGCAACTGGCGGAGATAAAAAGTCACCCTGTCGCCCTCTATCTGTGAATCACCATAATACATTATCCGCAACTGCCCTTTCCCTTCCCTTAATGAATCAAGGAATGGGGCCAGCGGATCAGGCGGTTCTGTCAATATGGAGTCTGCGAATATATTTGATGTACTATCTGCATCTTCCCGGGAAAAACCAATATCATGATGCAATTCATCAGTGCCGGAAAGCTCTTTGGTCAAAGATTCCGGAATAAACTCACTAACTGATGGAAATAGTTTGCTGGCAGGGAAAAGATAAAAGAGGCCTGTAAGACAGGCCATGATGATAAAAAGTAATAAGAACGACCTGAAAGGGCGCATATTTTACTCAGGTATCAGCTCTTCTTCTTAATTTTAAGTACCTGTCCTACCTGAATTTTATCAGGATTGGAGATATTATTCAGAGAAAGTACATCGGTTGTGGTCACATTTTCAAAGAGTTTAACAATATCCCAAATGGTATCACCTGATCGCACCGTATAGGTAATATATTCACCATCAGACTGTGTGGATATTGATTTCGCAGTAGTGGTTGATGTATTGACAGGGACCGTTTTCCCATTCATTTGCTGCTTCTCTGTGAATGACATTGAATTGATTTTCGAATAGTATTCAGATCTGGAGGGGTCGACATATATCACCAGCTTCTGCCCTATACGAATTGTATTCCTGTAAATATTGTTCCAGTATCTCAATTCTGATAATCCGACATGGTACCACTCTGAAATATATCCAAGGTTATCACCCTCCTGAACGGTATAGAAAAGCCTGGTTTTTCCCTTGATATCTGCCGGCAGGTATGTTGATCTGGAAGGATCTGCAATTCTGGTCGCACTATTAAGATAAAAATCTGATCTATAACTCCGGATGGTATCATTCAGATCAATAAAATCGCCAAGATGGTTCATTGGCAATGTCAGTGATAGCGGTTTTGAAGAGCCGGGGATAAGGCCTGTCCTGTACTGAGGATTGAGTGCACGAAGCTCTCCATAAGGAATTTTCATCACTTCCGATATCTGTGCAAGATGAATATCCTTATTTATCATTATTGTATCGGTTGCAACAGGAATATTCAATGGCAAAGGCCTTATATTATGCTCCGCATAGTAATTAATTGCATACGCTGCTGCGACATACTGAGGGATATAGCCTCTAGTTTCCCTGGGAAGCCGGTAGAATATCTCCCAGTAGTCTTTTTTGTTTCCTGATCTGCGGATTGCTTTATTAACATTACCCGGGCCGCAATTGTAAGCTGCGATCACAAGTATCCAGTCATCGTAAATATTGTACAGGTCCTTGATATATTTTGCTGCTGCATGAGTCGATTTTATAGGATCCCTGCGCTCGTCAACCACTGAATTAATAGTGAGGCCGTAAAACCGTCCCGTACTGTACATAAACTGCCATAATCCCGTTGCACCAGCTCGGGAGACCGCATTTGGATTCAGGGCTGATTCTATCACTGCCATATATTTCAGCTCTGCCGGCAATCCGTATGAATCAAATATATCCTCGATCATCGGGAAATAATAATCCTTTAATCCAAGAACAGCACTGAACTTATCTCTTTGCCTGACGGTATAGACATGGATATGGTTCCTGATTATGCTGTTATACTTGAGCTGTATGATCGAATTTATTCTGCTCAGCCTGTTTTCATACACTGAATCAGGGTATTGAACTCCGGCAGTATCATCAGAAAAAGATTCCGGATTGTTCAGCAGAGCCATCCTGACATACCAGGTGTTTACCAGGCTGTCGAGGTCGGCAGATATCTTTTCAGCGTTTATACCCGATTTAATAATTATTGTATCGGAAGCCGGAAATGCCCTGTTACAAATAATAAGCAGAAAGAAGATTAACGGTAAAACTTTAATTCTCATCATTCATTTTTTAAAAAGTCACTATCATACTAACATTCAGTCCAACACCTGCACCTGACAACGGCAACTTTACCGGTGTGACTTCAAGATCCAGATTATTGCTTATATCATAATTAAATAGACTGGCATCAACATTTGCATCCAGCACAGTCACAAGGTACCACACTGCAATGCCAATATACGAAAGATCACGGTATTTCTTATAACCATCAATCCCACGAAGCATCTGCTCCTTGTATTGTGCATATATGTTAGGATGAAGTTCACGATCATAATCTTCCGGATTGGCAAAAGAGAGGAGCTCCTTGTAGGAATCTGTTTCAGGTATGTCGTCTATAAAATCCTGGTATGCTTTCATAAATTGTGTGTAGTTCGAAGAATTGTAGGTAATTGCATACGCGAGTCCTCCAAAGCCTGCATATACAAAAGGTACCTTCCAGTATTTCCTGTTATACACTTGTCCGAGTCCCGGGAAAGTCAATGCAAGCATTGTCGCTCTCTGGGGTTCTGCCTTAAATTCACGTTTTACCTGTTTTTTTACAGATAAAGAGTCCTGGGCAGTGTTGTTTTGCTGGAAACAAATCAACAGTACAATAAGAATAATTGTTATTTTATGATACGCCTTCAAAATAAGTATAAACCGGGATATATTCCGGCCTTGATATAACGGCGCGACAAAGATAATTATTTTCAGGAGTTCAGACGATCAAACACCCCTAAAATGCGTTCCATCTCTTCAGGATTCTCAAATGGAATAACGATTTTCCCCTTACCCTGTTCGTTTATCCTGAAGTTCACTTTAGCAGCAAAGATATTCGTCAGATGCTCGGAGAGCCGCGAAAAATCCTTATTTAGCTTTTGTTTTCTTTCAAGCTTTGCAGGATCTTTAAGCTTCTCTGTCTGAAGCAGTCGTACGAGCTCTTCAGCCTGTCGTACTGATAGTTCTCCGTCAACTATTTTATAATATATATTGATCTGCTTTTTAGGATCTTCAATGCTTATCAGGGTCCGGGCATGACCCATCATGAGCTGCTTATTTTTAATTCCCAGCTGTATTTCGGCAGGTAATTTAAGGAGCCTGAGATAATTGGTAACTGTAGATCTCTGTTTCCCTACTCTTTCGCTCAGCTCTTCCTGTGTAAGCTTGCACTCTTCTATAAGCCTTTGAAAACTGATGGCTACTTCAACGGCATCGAGATCCTCGCGCTGGATATTCTCTACAAGCGCCAGTTCAAGCATTGCCTGGTCATCGGCGGTCCTTATATAGGCCGGCACATGAGTCAGTCCGGCTTTTCTGGCTGCCCTGAGCCGTCTCTCACCTGCAATAAGCTGGTACCTGCCGGTACCTGTTTCCCTTACAGTCAGCGGCTGTACAATTCCAAGCTTCTTAATTGATGCAGCAAGTTCATCGAGAGCCTGTTCATCAAAACTGGTCCTTGGCTGAAACGGGTTGCTGTCGATTGCATCAATTGAAATATCCTGATTAACCTCAACTTTTTTCTCAAGAACCTCCTTTTCAACACCGTCAATCAATGCGCCGAGGCCGCGTCCCAATGCATTTTTCTTTGTCATGATCTTTGCTTTATCTATGCTGTTTTCGCTCTGGCTTCCTGTTTTTCTATCAGCTCCTTGGCGAGATTAAGATAGTTTACCGTTCCCCGTGAATCAGCATCATATAATATTGCCGGCTGACCAAAGCTTGGTGCTTCCGACAGCTTTACATTCCTCTGGATAATTGTTTTAAATACCATCTGCTGGAAGTGCTTGTTTACTTCTTCAGCCACCTGGTTTGATAACCTGAGCCTGGAGTCGTACATCGTGAGAAGAAAACCTTCGATCTCAAGCTCAGTGTTCAGATTATTCTGTATGATCTTAATGGTGTTCAGCAATTTACCAAGACCTTCAAGTGCAAAATATTCGCACTGGACCGGTATTATAACTGAATTTGAAGCTGTCAGGGCATTTACAGTAAGGAGTCCAAGTGAAGGTGAGCAATCGATAAGGATATAATCGTAATTGTTCTTTATCTTTTCGAGGACATCCTTCAGGATCTTTTCTCTTCCTGGTCTGTCGAGCATCTCAATTTCAGCGCCTACCAGGTCTATATTTGAAGGTATCAGTGAAAGATTCTCCACCTCACATCCCATTATTGTCTCCCCGGGCTCTTTCCCGTCAATGAGGCAATCGTAAATTGTGCTTCGTATCTGACGAGTATCAATTCCTATTCCGGAGGTAGCATTGGACTGTGGATCAGCATCAACAATCAACACCTTTTTTTCAAGAACAGCAAGACTTGCAGCAAGGTTTATTGCAGTCGTCGTCTTTCCCACCCCGCCCTTCTGATTCGCTATCGCTATTATCCTTCCCATCTCGTTCCTTTCAATATTTATTAATTTTGTTTTGAGCTTCAAATTTACTATTTAAAGCTCCACAGCCTCCGGAAGTGAAAGACGTAATTGTAAACAATTTTTTTGTGGTTTTCAACATCTTATTAACATAGGTTTATCGGTTTTATTTACATATTTGCAGAACTTAAAAACCTGAACGTATGCCTGAAAATCCTGTATTGAAAGAATGGTACGCCATTGTAAATCCAAATGCCGGCAACGGCAAGGGCAAGCGGGACTGGGACAGGATCTCCGGTCTGTTCGAAAAGGAAAATATCCAGGTATTTTCGCAATTTACTCAAAAGAAGGGCCATGCCATAGACTCTGCAAGAAAAGCTATCAACACAGGCTTCAGGAAAATCATCTCTGTTGGAGGTGATGGTACTCTTAATGAGGTGGTTAACGGCATTCTTACCCAGGATTATTGTTCTCCGAAAGATATTATAGTTGGTATGATACCTGTAGGGACCGGTAACGACTGGGGACGGATGTTCGGCATTCCCCTTATGTATGAAGGAGCTGTAAAAGTGATCAGGGATAATAAGCTTATGCTGCACGATATAGGGTTAGTCACTTATCATTCCGGCCTCGAAGAACATAAGAGATATTTTATTAATATAGCAGGACTTGGATTCGAAGCAATTGTTGTAGCCAAGACGAACAGGCAAAAAGACAAAGGCAGAAGCAACCAGGCACTATATTTCTATAATCTGCTTTCAAGCCTCATTAAATTCAAGAACATTAAGACAGATATCACTATCGACGGGAGAAAAAGTACCAGCTCTGTTTTTTCCGTAAATGTGGGTAACGGCCGGTACTGCGGAGGAGGAATGAGGCAAACACCTGACGCCCTTCCGGATGACGGGCTGCTGGATGTCACTGTGATAAGGGAAATGGGGAGGATTGAAATAATAAAAAGCCTGAAGCTTCTTTACGATGGTACTATTCTCAGTCATCCTAAAATTGACGGATACCGCGCAAAAAACATTCGTGTTGAATCTGAATCTTTGCTTTATCTGGAAGCTGACGGCGAATCGCTTGGACATACACCTGCTGAATTCAGTATTATTCCGGCAGCAATAAATGTTGTATACGGCACAAGGATCATTCAATAAGCTTTATTTCAAACAGATCCGGCCAGTTTTTGCCTGTTATAAAGATCCTGTTCCCAGCTTTATCATAAGCAATACCATTAAGAACATTTACACTTGTATCAGTATCAGGGTCTTTTAGTATCCCCTTGAGATCAATATATGCAATTATCTTACCTGATGCAGGATCAATCCTTGCAATGAGATCAGTCATCCATATGTTTGCCCATATTTCACCATTGATATATTCAAGCTCGTTAAGCTGATCTGCTTTCTTCTCATTATCATATACTTCCAGCCGTGAGATAACAGTAAACATCTCGGGCTCAATAAAATACAGCACATTTGTTCCGTCGCTCATAACTATCTGATCCTTGATTGTTGTCAAACCCCATCCCTCGGACTGATAATATATCTTGTTAACCTGGTTAAAGGTGGCTTTGTCATAGACAAATCCGACTTTTGACCTCCATGTAACCTGGTATATCCGGTCGTTGTAAAGGGTTATCCCTTCACCAAAAAGAGGTGGCTCAAGATTCAGCTGGCGCAGGACTTTTCCTGTTGTCAGCTCCGTTTCCCTCAGGCTGGAGCCTGTTTCCTGACCGGTCCCTTCGTATAATAAGCCGTTATCATAAAAGAGTCCCTGAGTAAATGCATCCCTGTCATGAGGATAAGTGTTTATTACCCTGTAACTGTTTCTTCCCGGAGCTACATCGGACAGAATGACCATAAATCGTGTAATAGTCGTTCTGGCTTTACCCTTCTTATATGCTGATACTTTTAATGATTTTCTTCCTGTACTTGCCGTAAAGGATGGAGGTATTGTGTACTCCCACAGTCCCTGACCCAGAGAAGTCACGGCCTTTCCATCAAAAAATATAAGTATTGAATCGGGAGGGTCTCCCATGTTATCCTTTGCAAGAACCACTTTTACCGGCTCCCCGAGCCTAAATTCCGTATTTTCCGCCGGAAAAGTCATTTTTATGATGCTGGCAAAAGTCTCCTCATCCATTATGCCGCCTGATCCAGCATTCTGTTCTGTAATTTTCCCCGGTCTGCCTGAGCATGAAATTATCCAGGTTACTGCCAGCAGTACAAAAAGGGGGAATATGTATTTCAGATAGTTACTTCTCATTGGTATTCTTTTTCCTTGCAAATAAACGTTTGAAAATATTTTTTCTTGCGGAAGCAATTCTTTTTTCAGCCTCTTTCTGCTGAAGTTCAAAAGGGAACAGTATTTGCCAGACTTCGCTCCACCCGGGGAATCCTCCGAGGTTTTTATCATCAATATAGATGTCAGCATCAATTTTCCGGCTTACGGTTTCATCCTGCACCTCCTCAGGATAGCTCTTGTTCACGGCATAGAATTCAACTCCATTCTGCCTGCAAAAACTTACAGCATCTTCAAGGTCCTTTCCTGTCCTGAATGTCCATAGAATAATCCTGGCCCCTCTTTTCTCAAGTTCCTTAAGTGTCTGAAAAGCAAAAAGCTTCTCCTTCCCTATCTTCGGATATTCATGTTCCACGATGGTACCGTCAAAGTCGACAGCTATCCTGATGTTCATGAAATCTATCATTCTGGTACTTACTGATACTTAATCTGAGGTGTAAATGTAAATATTTTTATTTCATCTTTTCGCGGACCGCTGTACACGATGTCCATATACATATTATTCAGAATCATCTAATGATTTGTTCTTAAATTGGTTTAAATGATTTTCTTATATCGTTTACCATGTAATTCAAATATATTAATTCTTTCAATAATCACCTTTACTGAAATTTATCTTAATTTTACTCTCCTTCTGAATAATTATTCCCATTATGAAGCATATTCCCAATTTCATTACATCACTTAACCTTGCATCCGGTTTTATTGCAATAATATATGCCCTGAACGGAGATCTGTCAACAAGCTCCTGGCTGATAATGGCGGCGATGATATTCGATTTCCTTGATGGCTTTTCGGCAAGACTTCTGAAAGCATATTCTCCTGTTGGCAAAGAACTTGATTCCCTTGCTGATGTTGTAAGCTTTGGCGTGGCACCCGCCATATTGATCTACCAGCTTCTTGGTGCATCTCTTTCATTATCAGCACCAATGATTACCAATACTGACAGCTTTCTGATCGTTCTGATCCTTCTGTCTCCTGTGATCATGCCGGTTTGTGCCGGTTTGCGACTTGCAATATTCAACACTGATGAAACCCAGGCTACATCATTTAAAGGCTTGCCAACACCTGCAAATGCACTTGCAGTCATTTCGATTGTAATTGCTCAGCATTATTCCGATTCAGGTCTGATAACTTCCCTTACAGGATCCGCAGCGGCAATAGTTATATTTACTTATATAATTTCTATACTCATGGTCACACGGATACCTTTGCTTTCTTTAAAATTCGCGAATCTGAAGTTCAGGGGAAATGAAGGACGATATATCCTTGTTTTAATGGTGATAGCTGCTCTTTTGATTTTCGGCCCCGGAGGTGCTCCCCTGATAATTCCGTTATACCTGGTTGCTTCTCTGATATCATTATTATTCAGATAGTCATGCAAATCCCGAGTCGCTACGCTCTCGGGATTTCGTCGCTAAGCTCCTCAACTTGCAATCATCCTTTTAATACACATGTCCTTCCTGCTTCATTTCATCTTCAGTTATCCTTTTTTTATTGATTGCCTTCCATGCGTACCAGATATATGCAACAACAAATGGAATTATGAATGACACATACATCATGGTTTTCAGGGTAAACTGGCTTGAAGAGGCGTTATAAATCGTCAGGGAGCTTGGCAGATGGAAAGATGATGGATAAAATGAAGTTCCGTTGAATCCTGCAATGAGGAAAAGTGCAAAAACAGTAATGACTGTCCCTGCTCCGCTGAACCAGATTCCCTTGTTGCTGCTCCTGAAGATCGTGATCCCGATTCCATAAAGAACGGCAACAACTCCTGTAAGGAATAATACCAGCACTACCGGCATCTGTATGAAATTATGCAGATACTTGAATTTTTCCAATAAGATCTGCCCGGTCTCTTTATCTATAGCATATCCTTCTGATACAAAAAGGGTAATAAGGAAGAAAAGGAAAAAGACAAGGAAGGATATTGAATTAATAATCAGTTTCTTAGCAGACCGGTTGATAATCTCATCGTCATCTACTGAATTGATTAAATACAATAAACCATTAACCCTTGTAAGGAACAGTACAGATAATCCCAGGGCAAGATTTCTGCCATTGATCAGAGCCTCCAGTCCATGCCATCCGTTATCCCACTGTACGTTAAACATATTATTCAGGCTGAACTGTGATCCTGTGAAAAAGGTCCCGACTGCAGTTCCGATAAGGAAAGGACCGAGTGTTCCGTTCAGGAAAAGAAAAATATCAAAGGTTTTTTTGCCAAAGACATTAGCCGGTTTCGATCTGAATTCATAGGCTATTGCCTGAATAATAAAGCTGAAAAGAATTGCAATCCATACCCAATATGCTCCCCCGAAGCTTGTGGCATAAAACAGTGGGAAAGCTGCAAAGAATGCTCCGCCAAATGTTACCAGCGTAGTAAATGTGAACTCCCACTTCCTTCCCAGTGCATTTATTATCATTGTTTTACGGACATCCGTATCAGGAAGTGAAAAGATCATTGACTGACCACCCTGGACAAACATCAGGAAGATCAGAAGGCTCCCAAGGAGGGAGATTATCACCCACCAGTATGATTGAAGAAAAAGATATGATATCATCGTTGTCATAATTGTTCCTCCTAATGTTTTGGCCCCGTTTTGATCTGTCTGATCATAATTGAAACCTCAGCTATCAGCAGTGCAGTGAACAGAATTGCAAAAAGGATGAAGGTTGTGATAACCGCACCGGGACTGATCTGTGAGACTGCCGCCGATACCGGCATAAGATCCTGTATAATCCATGGTTGACGACCCATTTCAGCCTGGATCCATCCTGATTCACTGGCAATATATGCCAGCGGGATTGAAAACAGGGCGATCCAGAGGAACCATCTGTTTTTGGCAATAGTCCCTTTAAGCACCAGATAAAGCGCAATACTGCAGATAAGGATAAAAAGGAATCCCAGCATTACCATAAGATGAAAGGAATAGAACGCTACCGGAACATTAGGGACCACATCTTCAGGATTTTCAAGAAATGCATACCCAAAATACCTGAAATATTCGTCTATGAAATTTTTATCCTGGAATTTCTTCCTGATTGTTTCAGCCTGCGCCTGATCATCCTGTTTTTTAGCTTCTTTGTATTCATTTAAAAGATCCATGGCAACACTGCCTCTTTTCATCTTTTCGGCCACGGCCAGAATAGCACTTTCAGGAAGTCCATAAACATGGTCTTTGATGCCCGGGACAAAAGCATCTTTGTTCCCTCCTGTCATCACTGACAGGAATCCGGGTATTTCAATCTTGAACAAAAAATCTTTAATCTTCAGCGGATCTGACTGATTATCAGGATTTTTAAGAACACCGAAAGCTACAAGGCCGGCATTTTGCTTTCCTGCATAGTGAGCTTCAAATGCAGCGAATTTCACCGGCTGAACTTCAGCCAGGGTTCTTGCAGAGGTATCTCCCGTAAATGCTACCACAAGTGATGAAAAGAGTCCGAATATCCCTGCAATGAGCATGCTTTTTTTTGCCAGCCATTCTTCTCTCTTCTTTAGCAGGAACCAGGAACTTACCCCAAGGACGAAAAGGGAAGCCAGAAGAAATCCGGAGGAGACGGTGTGAAGGAATTTATCAATAGCGACAGGATTAAGAAGGACCGCCCAGAAGTCTGTCATCTCATTGCGTGCTGTCTCGGGGTTAAATGTCATACCTACAGGATTTTGCATCCATGCGTTTGCGACAAGGATCCACAATGCTGACAGGCTGGCCCCGATAGCTACCAGCCAGGAGGAAGTCAGGTGAAATTTCTTTCCAACCTTGTTCCATCCGAAAAACATTACTGCAATAAATGTAGATTCAAGGAAGAATGCCAGGATTCCTTCTATTGCGAGCGGAGCTCCAAAGATATCCCCCACGAACCAGGAATAATTCGACCAGTTGGTCCCAAATTCAAATTCCAGGATGATCCCTGTCGCTATACCGATTGCGAAGTTAATCCCAAAAAGAGTCATCCAGAACCTGGTCAGCCGTTTCCATTCCTCATTCCCCGAACGTACATAAATGGTCTCCATTATGGCAATCATAAATGACAATCCCAGGGTGAGAGGGACAAATATCCAGTGGTAAATCGCTGTAAGTGCAAACTGAGCCCGTGACCAGTCAACAAGAGCTAAATCTACATTGTCAATCATGCGATTCAGATGATTTGGTTAGTTGATCAAGAACATATTCGCCTCTCTGCTCATCGGTATCATAATCTTTTTTCAGAAAATCAGGGAAAAAGAATACTTTCAGTATGAGAAAGATAATAAAGAGCTTTATGATAATAATTACCCAGACCCGCTTCCCCCATGATGACATACTGGTGAATCCGTCGTAGTAAAAATGGAACAATCTGGTAGCAACCTGGAGATAAGGTTTCATCTTATGATCCTGATTCTTCGGGTTTTCAATGCTTTTTTGGTTTTTCAGGATTGTCAGATTTTTCTGAATTTTCAGCTTCATCTTTATCCTTAGTCATGTTTTCAAAGGGATTATTATGCCTGGCAATGTTTTCAGGCGATAATCCTGATGTTATTTTCTGAACTGCCTTGAGGTTGTAAAAGAACTCCCTGGCAAAAACCCGCAAAACCGTATAGGTGGGAATACCTAATATCATTCCCGGGATACCTGCCGCAAAACCTGCTGCCAGTATCACAATAAAAATCTCAAGAGGATGTGCCTTAACACTGTTGGAAAAGATCAATGGCTGATTGACAACATTGTCGATGGTGTGTATGATGATTTCAACAATAATCATATAATAAACCAGCGGGACAACAACAGTTGCAAAATCCTGATCTATATGAGAAGCCACACCCATTATTATTGCGATGAACAAACCTATCCACGGACCCACATAGGGAATTACATTCAGAATTCCAAGGATAAGTCCCATTACTAGGGCCTGTTGAAAATCGATCCCCACAATTGTCATTCCGATATCGACCATTATCATTATTACGGTGCACTGGATCACCACACCAATGAAATACCTGGTCAGCAGTCTTTTAATTGAATAGAGAGCCCTCGTAAAATTTTCTATATACTTATCCGGAACCCACATAAGAATTGCTTCAAAAAACAGCTGCTGATCCTTCAGGAAAAAGAATGTTATGAATGAGATTGCAAATATTGCAATCAGGAAATTTCCCAGAAGACTGATAATGGATCCTAAAACATTCTGTATCATATTGATATTCAGCACTTCTGACACCTTGCCTGCAAAATAATCTTTCAGCGAAAGTTCATTAGTGCTGTCAGAGTTGAATGATTTGAGGAGATTTTCTATCTTATTTATCGGTGTATCAACCAGCTGAACTATTTTCTCGCTGTCAATGGTTGAAAAGTAATATACGCCACAATATTACGGAAATACCAGGCTCCCGCCAGAAGTAAGACAATAGCTAAAAAAATCAGAATGTTCCGGAATACATTTTTCATCTTATGGACTTTCCTTTTACAAACCTAATTTAAATTTTCGGAATTACATAACTGTCATATTGACAGCGTAAATATGTCATAATATGTCATATTGTCATGTTTTTTATTTTGGAACAGAACTTGCCAATATGAGACTTCAAGAAGCAAATATGTTAAACTTAAAATAATGGAGGACAGAACTATGTTACCAACTATTACAAGAAAAACCTACAGCCCGTTTTTGTCAAATCTTTTTGACGATGATTTTTTCTCGGTATTATCAAACAGGACCAGTTCAATGCCGGCAGTGAACATCAAGGAAAATGAAAAGAGTTTTATACTTGAGCTTGCTGTTCCGGGTATGGATAAGGAGGATCTGAAAATTGATATCAATGAGGATGTTCTTACAATCTCCTCGGAATCGAAAACTGAAAAAGAGGAAGAAAAAGATGGTTACAAGAGAAAAGAGTTCAGTTACTCATCTTTCTGCAGAAGCTTTTATATTCCTGAAAATGTCAGCAGGGATAAGATTGTGGCAAACTACAAAGATGGCATCCTGAACCTTGAACTTCCAAAGATGGAAGAAGAAAAAAGTAAAATAACAAGGCAGATCAAGATTTCATAATCAGATTATTTAAAATGGCGTAGTTACAAACTACGCCAATCTTTTTTGACAGATGATTATCATGAGATGAGCGTAGTTTTTAACTACGCTCAATTTGTTCATACTTTTCTGCAAATTTCTGTGCAAACTT
>JAPLDX010000070.1 GCA_026391215.1 Bacteroidia bacterium | reverse complement strand
TGCCCATATCCTTTCCTGTCATAATCATACTGAATGGGCTCTCCTCAAAGATCTTACGGAATTTATCCTCGCTATCTCTCAGTATCTCCTCTGCATGTTTTCTTTCAGTAATATCGCGGCCTATCGACTGGTAAAATGGTATGCCTTCAATATCGACCCTTCGTGCGCTGATCTCGATGGGAAAATCAGTTCCGTCTTTCCTCCTATGAATTGTTTCAAACGTCAGATTTTCAGTGTCTTTGAGGATCTTATAATCATGCCCTGGTTGACCAAAGGAATGTGGTGACCTTAATTGATTTACATTCTTCCCGATAAACTCATTGCGTTCATATTGATATGTTTCAAATGCTCTGTCATTTGCTTCTACAATTTTAAAATCATTGTCAACAAGCAGGATAATATCATTGGCATTTTTCAGGATATAATCGAAATGTTTTACCAGGGCCATCCGTTCCAGTTCGTCTTCATATTTTTCTCTGTAAAATCTGCTCCGATGGATCCACCAGAGGAATCCCAGGAATGAACCTACGGTTAAAATGAACAGGATAACAATCATTATCACCTGCCCTGCCCGGCTGCTCAGTGATGCGTATACTTCTTGTCGATCAATCTTGGCAATCAGATACCATGGCGCCTCCGGTACTTTTTTCATGGCTGCAATCACCGGAGTTCCCCTGTAATCAATAGCATCAGTAGTTTCCATGATCCCCTTGACAGACATTGCTGCAGGGAGCTTGTCTTCATTAATCGGTTTCCTTAAAACCATTTCCCCCTCTACCACATACTTTGGTTTGTTGAGGTAGACAACCTCGTCACCTTCTGCCTGTACCAGGAGAGCTTCAGCAGTTTTACTGCTTATGGGCCATGATTGTAAAACAGGAAAAAGAACTTTCCCGGGATCTATCCTTAGTATAACGGCTCCAAAAACGGTACTATCATTGACATCAGGACCTGTTAAGGGAACCAGCAGATCGAGATGAATATAGCTTACCTTGCCTGTCTGGTGAATATCAGTCAGAACCACTTCCCCTTTTCTGATAACATCCGGGAGTATTCCCTGAAGGTGATCACCTATTATTGTATCCTGATTGGGATAAAAAAGTTTTACATTGATGTTCTTGTCAATAAACAAAGCATTTTTATAATCATAATTTTCGACGTACGATTTCAGGCTGCTGAGGAGGTCGTCTTTCAGAAGCTTGTTGTTCCTCTCCTTCAGAAATCTCGAGAATTGACGTACCTGAGCCCTATTTCCGCTCACATAAATACCATCTGATATACGCTCCTCCCGCCATTGGATGATCTGTCTTACCTTAAGATCAGCAATTGCAGAAAGCTGTTCTACTGTCTGATGAAGCAAGTTTTTCTCAAGAATTCTGTAATATGACACTCCGAGCACTATTGCAATTGCCGAGAGTACAAAATAGAGAACAATAAGCAGCCACGGAGTTCCAGGCTTTTGTATTTTAGAATTCATTTCTGCAAAAGTAATACTTTCCTGTCAATAAATAACTTCAGTCAGGATGATGATGAAAGAAAACTATTTCTTTTTGATGAGCAATGATGCAATGATTGATATAAGCAGAATGGAAATAATTACAGCAAGCGAAAAAAGGATCGGTATTTCAACCTTGAAAAATGAGGCCAGCATCTTCAATCCTACGAATGTAAGGATAAATGATAAACCCACCTTCAGGTACCTGAAATAACCCATAAGACCTGCAACTGCAAAATACAGTGATCTGAGGCCAAGGATGGCAAAGATGTTTGAAGTATAAACAATAAATGTTTCCTGGCTTATTGCAAGTACTGCAGGAATAGAATCAACAGCAAATAGCAGGTCTGATGATTCAATTACCAGTAACACAAGGAACAAAGGTGTAGCAAAGGTCTTATGGTCCTGTGTGATGAAAAGCCTTCCTCCATTGGAATCTTCGGAAACAGGCAAAATCTTCCTGAAAAACCTGAATATTGGATTTTTCCCGGGATCAACCTGTGTCTCTTTCTGGAACATCATCTTAATACCGGTAAACACCAGGAACCCTCCGAAGAGTATTATTATCCAGTGAAACTTGTGAATGAGTGCTACACCGGCGAAAATAAATATACCTCTCAATACCAGGGCCCCGAGTATCCCCCAGAAAAGTATCCTGTGCTGATACTCATCCTTTACGGCAAAATAGGAGAAAATGAGAATAAATACGAATATATTGTCGACACTTAAGGAATATTCAATGACATAACCTGTAAGGAATTCAAGAGCTCTTGTCTTTCCGAATTCATAGAAAACAAATACGCTGAAAAGCAAGGCCAGCGTTATCCATGTTGCACTCCACTTAAGGGCTTCCTTTACAGGCACTTTATGTGCCTTCTTATTGAAAATCCCAAGGTCAAGAGCGAGCATCAGGAAAATAAGAACATGAAAACCGATCCAGAAAAAGATACTGACCTCCATTATATATTATCTGAGTTAGTCCGCAAAATTAAGAAATTCTGCTTCAGATCAAATCAGAAAACTTATTTACCTTTATCGTTTTAAACAAACAATTATTTCAAATGAAAAGTAAATTCAACCGGGTAATAATCATTGCGCTGCTTGCTGCAATAATTAATCCTGTCACAGCTCAGAAAAAACCATCAGCTACTGATGTGATCACATCGGATGATCTTGAAAGTTATGTTTCGTTTCTTGCCTCTCCCCTGATGAAGGGCAGGGAGAACGGTGAACCGGGACTGGAACTGGCTCAGCAATATATAGTTTCACAGGCCAGATTACTGGGACTTAAACCTGCCAATGGCACCAGTTATTATCAGCCATATACAATAGTTAAAAATTCTATTGACCTTGAGAAGACCAGTGTACAGGTAATTTCAGAAAAAAATGATACTGTAACAATACAGAAACCTGTTTATCAGCTGGTTCCTACTGGTCCTTCTGATTTCACCCTGGAGGGGGAGGTCACCTTTGCAGGATATGGCTTGAAACAGGATGAGTACGGATATAATGATTTTGAGAATATTAAGACTGAAGGCAGGATCCTTCTGGTGATGAACAGGGCTCCTTCAACTGCAGACGGAAAAGAATTCCTGTTTGAGGGCGCTAACTGGTCTTCATTTATGAGTATTCAGTTCAAAATGACATTTTTGCTTTTTTCCAGGGCAAAGGCTATACTTTTTGTAATGGATCCGAAATCTGGTACAGAATCACTTGAAGAAAGAAATCCCGGCTATGCAGGGGAATTAAATTCAACAAAAAGCCTTAAAGGAGAAAAACCTCGGACCTTTGAAATGCCGGGAATGCCTAAAATTCTTTTTGTTCACAGATCTGTTGCCGATGCATTGCTTAAAGACTCAGGGTATACTCTTGAAGATCTCCAGAAAGAAATTGATACAAATCTGAAACCTCATTCTTTCGAAATAAAAGGTAAGAAGCTTGTATTCACTGAGTCGGTCAGAACTCAGGAAATAATCCTGAATAATGTAGCTGCATATATTGAAGGAAGCGATCCTGAGCTTAAAAAAGAATATGTCATTTTTTCAGCTCATGCAGATCATATAGGAGAATTCAGAGACAGGATTAATCCGGGAGCTGATGATGATGCCTCCGGATGTGCTGCTCTCCTGTCAATTGCCGAGGCATTCCAGAG
>JAPLDX010000063.1 GCA_026391215.1 Bacteroidia bacterium | reverse complement strand
ATATATAATCCTTATCATCGAAACTTACTATTGCCTCTGAAGGAAGTGCTGCTACTTTTATATCTGATTCTTCAATTAATGCATTAACATACATTCCGGGCAATAGGTTTTTGCATGAACTTATGACAGTTCCAAAAACTCTGAAAGTCTTGTCGTCACTAACTGATTTTCCTGTCTGCGAGATAAATGCTTCATGTGCTTCAGTTTCATTGTTAATGAAGAACTTTATTTTCTGGCCAATGGTAACCTTATTTGCATCCTTTTCGAACAATGTCAGATCAAGGAATAGCTTATCACTGTTTACAATTTCGAAAAGAATTTCAGTTGATGAAACATATTTCCCGATATTTACATTGACAGCTTTCAGATAACCTTTAATGGGGGATACGAGGTCAGCTGTATTGCTGATGTTATCCTCATTGAGCTGATGAGGATCAATTCCTATAAGAACCAGCTTTTGTTCCAGGGATTTTACCAGTGCTTTAAGGTTCTTATACTCAACAGTCACCTGTTGTAAATTTTGCTCAGAATATACTTCATCCTTATACAGATCTGTATGACGTTTAAATTCAGCCTCAGCAAATACAAGTCTGTTTTTTGCCTCCAGATAACTCTGCTGGATATCAATGAAATCCTGATTTTCGATAACAGCAAGTGTCTGCCCTTTACTGACAGCTTCTCCCGGAAGAAGGAAAGTGCTCTTGACAAAACCGCCCAAAGGCATACAAACAGTTGCCTGATTCTGTGGTGCAACAGAAACAATTCCATTGACTTTAAGAGTGTTACTGACTGACCGGATCTCAACTGAACCGGTCTGAATACCGGCAAGTTTGATCTGATCTTCCCGTAATTCGACAACATCTTCCGGGAGAACTTCAGTCCCGGCGGTTTCTTCTACAGGCTTAGTGCCTTTAGAACAAGATATTACAGAGAAAATGACTCCGAAAATGATCAATGACACTTTATAATTAACTTCTTTCATGATTACATTAATTTAAAATATTTTACCTGTGATGTATTCAATTGAAACAATAGTCTGGTTTAAACTGTTAAGTGTATCAAGATAGTTCTGCCTGATTGCCAATGCTCTGTTTAATGTAAGGATATAATCAAGGTAGTCAAGTGCCCCGGCTTTATAACTTCGGATTGCCTGGTCAATTATCAGGTCAGCTTCAGGAACAGCCTGCTTTTCATAATAATCAACACTTGAAGAGTACTTATTGTACTCATCAAGCAGTGACTGGTAATTGCCTGCAAGGGATTTAGTATAATTTTCAGCATTTGTCCGGGCAATATTCTCAGATATTTTTGCAGCCTTCGCCCTTGATGTATATGGGACAAACCACAATGGAACGGATATACCAGCCTGAACACCTGTAAATCGGTCTCCCTTCCCGAAATTTTGGGATATCCCGTTTACATCCTGGTTCCCGATAATTGTCTGACTGAAATAACCAATATTTAAATCAGGCAACATCTGGCTTTGTTCCAGTTTTTTCTCAATCTGAGATACTTCAACTTGCTGCTTTACGTAATCCAGGTATGGATTCTGAATAACCTGGATGCTGTCAGAATTCGGTGTAAGATCAATGCGATGAATTTCCTTGTCTGATGGTACCAAAACCGATTTACTATTCAGCAAAACCAAAAATTTACGACTGTATATTGCAATATCAGAAGTTACCTGGTACAGCTGATTTTTTATTTCAAGACTTTGAGAACGGGCAGTGATCATTTCCAGCCGGTTCGTTTCTCCGGTTTTTGCCCTTAATTCCGCCGCTCGCAAAAATCCTGAGTAAAGGCTGTCCTGATATACCAGTAATTTTTGTTTTGAAGACAAGAATACAAATTGCCAGTAAACCTGTTTAACCTGCGTTGCCAATTCAAGTTGAGTGGCCATATATTGAAATTCACTGCTTTTAACATTTGCATTTGCCAGTCTTGAACGATTCACATAGACTGAAGGGAAAGCAAAAGATTGAGAAATTGCAATACTATTATCGTTTGTGTATGAATTGAACTGGCCGTACTGACCGTCGATAATTGTCTTGGGAAGGTCAAGGGAAGCACCTTTGAGAGTCCTTTGCACATCTATGGATAATGCTGCGGACTTAACGGACAGATTACTATCCAGGGCTATCTGGATTGCGTCATGCAGATTAATGACCTTTGCTTGCTGTCCGTTTATTATATTAAATGCTGATGTTGTCACAGCAAACAATAAAAAAGCTGTCATTCTTCTGGCCGATCTGCCCTTTAATCTTAATCTGAAGCTTGTAGAGGAAAAAAAGATATAAAATACCGGAAGAATTACCAATGTAAGAATAGTTGCGGTGATAAGTCCTCCTATCACGACGGTAGCCAATGGTTTCTGTACCTCAGCACCTGCCGATGTTGATAATGCCATAGGCAGAAACCCAAATGATGCAACGGCTGCTGTCATAATTACGGGACGCAACCTTATCTTTAGTCCTTTAAGCACACGCTCTGTTATATCTGCAACTCCTTCCTTTTCGAGTCGGTTAAACTCTGCAATGAGCACAATTCCATTCAGAACAGCAACCCCAAATAATGCAATAAAACCGACACCTGCAGATATTGAAAAGTTCATTCCCCGTATCCAGAGGGCAAAAATACCGCCGATTGCCGACATTGGAACTGCGGTAAAGATCAGGAGAGATTGTTTCGCAGAATGAAATGTGAAATATAACAAGACGAAAATCAACAGGAGTGCAACAGGAACTGCTATGGAAAGTCTTTTCTGAGCTGCCTCAAGGTTCCTGAACTGGCCACCGTAAGAAATGTAATATCCGGCAGGTAATTGAATTTTCTGGTCAAGCTGCTCTTCAACATCATTTATAACACTTTTTATATCACGGTTACGGACATTGAATCCTATTGTTATCCTTCGTTTTGTATTTTCCCGCGAAACCTGAGCGGGACCTGATTTAATTGAAATGTCAGCTACCTGATCAAAAGGTATCTGATGTCCGTCAGCAAGAGCTACAGTAAGGTTCTTTACATCATCAAGGCTCTGTCTGTAATCTTTGTCGAGACGAACTACCAGTCCAAACCTCTTTTCTTCATCATAAACCACGCCTGCCTGGCTGCCGGCAAAAGCTGCACGCAAAACCTGATTTATATTTTCTACAGAAAGACCATATTGTGCCAGACGATCCCGGTTGTATTCTACCTGTATCTGTGCAAGACCAGTTACTTTCTCTACATTAATATCCTGAACTCCGGCAATTGTCTGAATAACTTTTTCGACATCAGCAGCTTTTTCAGATAATACAGCTAAATCATCTCCAAATATTTTAATGGCAATATCTTGTTTAGAACCAGTCATCAGTTCATTAAACCTCATCTGTATAGGTTGTTGGAACTCAAATTTTACGCCTGCAAGAGGGATTAAACTTTCTTCCATTTTACTTACAAGTTCTTCGCGATTAGAAGCTGAAACCCATTCACTTTTATCTTTAAGGGTAATGACATAATCACCAGTTTCCATGGGAGTAGGATCTGTTGGAATCTCTCCAGCTCCTATTTTACAAACTGCATGTTTTATCTCCGGGAAATTTTCAAGTAAAATTTTGTTTGCTTTAATGACATTATCAACTGTGTGAGTCAACGATCCTCCCTGAAGAGTTATAACACTTGATGCAAGGTCGCCTTCTTCGAGTTGAGGAATAAATTCACCTCCCAGACGGCCGAATAAGAACAAGCTAAATAAGAACAGAACTATTGCAGAAACCGTAACAAGAAGTTTTCTTTTAAGTGCAAAAACAATTACAGGATTGAAAATCTTACGGATCCAATCCAATAACCGGTCAGAAAAATTTGTTTTATGACTTGTTCTCTTGCTTAAGAATAAGGCAGAGGCCATGGGCACGTATGTAAGTGATAATATTGCAGCCCCGATCAGTGCAAAAGTAACTACCTGTGCCATTGGCCGGAACATTTTCCCTTCAATACCTACAAGTGCCATTATTGGCAGGTATACAATCAATATAATTATCTGTCCGAAGGTTGCTGAGTTCATCATCCGTTTTGCTGAATCAAGAACATTTTCATCCATTTGCTCCTGGTTCAGCCTCAAAACTCCAGGATGGTGATGTTCGCTCATGGAAATCCTGTGAACAACACTTTCAACAATGATTACGGCACCGTCAACTATCAATCCGAAGTCAATGGCTCCCAGGCTCATCAGGTTGCCAGACACTCCAAAAAGATTCATCATTGAAACAGCAAAAAGCATTGAAAGCGGGATGACCGATGCTACAATAAGCCCGGCCCGCATATTTCCCAGTAATAAAACAAGGATGAAAACTACAATTAATGCACCTTCAATCAGGTTTCTTGAAACAGTTCCAATAGCACGCCCCACCAGATCAGAGCGATTAAGAAAAGGCTCAATCCTGACTTCTTCCGGCAACGATTTTTGAATTGACTCAATTCGTTTTTCCACATTATCAATAACCTGATGTGCATTTGCGCCTTTCAGCATCATTACAACACCTCCGACAGCTTCTGCGGTATCAACAACAAAAGCACCATACCTGGTTGCACTGCCAAGCTGCACTGTTGCAATATCCCTGACCAGTACAGGAACTCCAGAATCAGTGGTCTTAACGACAATCTTTTCAATGTCCTCAAGAGATTTAACCAATCCGATACCCCTTATAAAATAAGCAGTCGGATTTTTATCAATATAAGCGCTGCCCGTATTTTCATTGTTCCTTTCCAGGGCATTGAAAATATCCGTTAATGATAAGTTCATGCCTCTGAGTCTTTCAGGATTCACAGCTATTTCGTATTGCTTGACAAATCCGCCATAGCTGTTTATATCTGCAACACCGGTCGTCCCAAGCATTTCGCGTCGCACAATCCAATCCTGGATTGTTCTGAGCTCCATTGGATTAAACTCTTCTTCATGTCCTTTCTCCACCGCCAGCCGGTATTGAAATATTTCTCCTAATCCTGAAGAGACAGGAGCCAGAGATATTTGTGCCAAACCAGACGGAATGGACTCTTCAGCCTCTTTCAAACGCTCACTAAGCTGCTGTCTTGCCCAATATACATCCACTCCATCTTCAAACACTACAGTAACAACAGATAATCCCAGCCTTGAGATAGAGCGGAGTTCAATAATATCCGGGATATTGGCCACAGAAACTTCGATTGGAGCTGTAATAAAGCTCTCTACTTCCTGAACCGCTAATGAAGGTGCCAGAGAAATTACCTGCACCTGGTTATTTGTAATATCCGGTATGGCATCAATTGGCAGTCTTGATAATGAGTAGGTTCCCCATCCTATTATTGCCAAAATGAATAATCCGATAATGAACTTATTCCTGATTGAAAAGGAGATTATCCGGTCTATCATTTTAATATAATTTATTAATAAACATCGAAACGAAACAGATATGCATAATGATGATTGCAGGGATTTCTAAAATCCCTTGAATGAAAATGCAGAATGAATGGTATTAAGCCAGGGAGGGAGGTGCTCTTAACAGAGATAATTCAAGAGCATAAGAATCGATAAACGGCTTTTGCAGGTCAATAATTCCTACACAGTAAACAGGTAAATCGGATGCATTTTCATCAGACGGTCTGATGAATGCATTCAGGTTATATTGAATATCAGGAAGAATATGATAAACCCTGAACTTTTCTGAGACCAGATCATTAAAAGCATGACAATGGTCAGGCAAACCTTGGTGATGGCTGGATTCTCTCTCTGATGCAGGACAATTCTCATCCTCAATTACAGATGCATCAGATATATGATGGTCATGAGGAATGATAAGATGGGCACACAGGACCAAACCAGCCAGCCACAAGAAACAGACACCTATCTTATTAATAATCTTGCTCATTACAATAAAACACAAATATAGTAAATAAGTTTTGTAATAAAATATAAAGATCTGATTTACAAGTTGAATCAAAATGGTTTTTAATACTTCAAATTGCTGAGACAAGGCAGGTTCCCTATCTTGAAATTTCTGCAAGATCCCTGATAACCACTGATGCACAGGCGATCCCGAATGCTGCTGGCATGTAGGAGATCGTCCCGACAACTGAGGCTTTATTAGGTTCACCTGAAACCGGGATAACTTTTGCTTTGTCTGGTGCCTCAGGGGAATATACTGCGGTAAATCCTTCTCTTACACCCAGCCGGTGAAGCCTTTTTCGGAGTATCCTGGCCAGAGGACAATCCGTGGTTTCAGAAATATCTTTAATATCTATTCTCAGCGGATCATATTTCCCACCGGAACCCATCGAGCTTACTACAGGGTATTTTCTCTTCAGAGAGTGATATATAAGGAATACTTTGGGAGAGAGAGTATCAATAGCATCAACGACATAATCAAATCCGGCATCCAGTATTTCGATCATCCTTTCATCCCTGATATATTCATTTATAACCGTAAGATTAAGACCGGGATTTATATCCAAAAGCCTGGAACGCATTATTTCTGTCTTTGCAATATCCTCTGTGCTTTTAAGAGCTAGAAGCTGCCTGTTCCGGTTGGAAGCATGTACAGTGTCGCCATCTGCAACTGTCATTGAACCGATACCTGCCCTGCAGATCATTTCCGCAGCAAATGCACCCACCCCGCCCAGTCCAACGATAAGAACATTTGAGGATTTAAGCTTTGTAAGTTTCTCCTTACCAAGTAGTAATTCCGTTCTGGACAACCAGGCATCCATTTCATTTAAGGGTTTATATTAAAGAATTTGTAAAAGTTAGAATAAATATATGTTTTAAGTTCTTCAACAGATATTTTCAGATCGTCCGATACCTTATTATATATATCTTTTATGTCAACTTCTGCGCCGTCGGTTTCAAGAAACATCCTCTCTTTTGGCAGGTCTCTTACCAGTGTCGATGATTCCGGCTTTAAAATAAAATCGAACCAGAACGAGAGATACATGCCCTTTGAAATAAGCTGTGCGGCAAGATCCTTGTTACCCCTGAATCCATGCACCAGCCATGGCATCCCGGGATTCATCCTTTTATGAGCCCGGAGCAGTTCATCCCAAGCCCTGACACAGTGGATAACAACAGGTTTTCTGTTTTCTTCCGCAATTAATATTTGTCTTTCAAATGTACTGCGCTGAAGCTCCGGTGACGGGCCTTTTATCCTGTCAAATCCAGCTTCTCCCAATGCAATAACTGACGGAAGTAAAGCCGATTTTGCCACCTCTGTAATCAGATGATCATGATTGCCTTCATTTAAGTACCAGGGATGTATGCCGAAAGTAAATGCCAGCCCATTGGTCTGTTCCGGAATCCTGTTCTCATGTGCCATGATGTTATCAACTAGGAAAACACCGGGACAGGGCCTGGCTTCATGTGTATGAATATTGATATAGTCGTCTCTTCCGGGGAGATTCATTGTACCTTATTTCCAATGACAGCAATTCCTTTTTCAATACGCATGAGCGTCTCCTCCTTCCCGATAAAGGAAATAATGTCAAAAAGGTGAGGGCCTCGTGATGCTCCGACAATGACCAGTCTGAAAGCATTCATGACATCGCCGGTATTATATTCCTTTTTCTCTATCCAGCCCTTGACAGCCTGCTCGGTGATTTGGGGAGTAAATGTGTCCCTTTCGTCCAGAAATGCCTTAAGTTCAAGCAGTTGTGCCGGAGTTTCTGGCTTCCACCGCTTCTTTATAACCTCCTTGTCATAGACATCCGGACTTTTGAAAAAGAAATCCGTTTCACGCCAGATATCCTTGACAAAGCTCACTCTTTCTTTAACCAGGCTAATTATGGCTTCAAGATCACCAATATCGTGATGATAACCCTGTGCTCTCAGATAATCCCTGAATTCAAGGGCAAGCTCATTATTGCTCCTTAACTGCAGATAATGGTGGTTGAACCATTTGGCTTTTTCGGGATCAAACCGGGAGCCTGATTTATGGACTCTCTCAATTGAAAAAGCATTTATCAGCTCATCCATGGTGAAGATCTCCTGTTCTGTTCCCGGATTCCAGCCCAGCAGTGCCAGCATATTTACAAAAGCTTCAGGATAATATCCTTCTTCCCTGTACCCTTTGGCAGTTTCTCCATAGGGCCAGAAGAGAGGGAATACAGGAAATCCCATCTTATCGCCATCTCGTTTGCTTAGTTTTCCCTTTCCATCCGGCTTAAGAAGAAGAGGAAGGTGTGCAAACAGAGGCTTTTCCCATCCGAAAGAGCGGTAAAGCAAAAAATGCAGCGGCAGCGAAGGCAGCCATTCTTCACCGCGGATCACATGGCTTATTTTCATCAGGTGATCATCGACAAGATGTGCAAGGTGATAAGTCGGCATCCCGTCTGCTTTAATAAGCACCTTATCATCAAGTGTGCTGGTGTTTACCACTATGTGCCCGCGGATCATATCATCACAATGAACATCCTCGTTCAGGGGCATTTTATAACGTATGACATAAGGCTCTTCTTTTTCAAGAAGTTCTTTCCATTTGCTTTCAGGCATTGATAATGAATTGCGCATATTATCCCTGATTGATGCATTATAAATAAATGCATTCCCTTCTCTTTCAGCGCTTATCCTAAGCTCTTCGAGCTTCCCGGGAGTATCAAAAGCATAATATGCATCTCCATTATTCATCAGCATGTCGGCATATTGCCTGTACTGAAGTTTTTTGTCACTCTGACGGTAAGGACCGTAATTTCCTCCCTCAATGATCCCTTCATCGATTTTCATTCCGCACCATTTCAGGGATTCCATAATATATTCCTCGGCGCCTTCAACAAATCTTGTCTGGTCAGTGTCTTCAATCCTCAGGATGAAAATACCTTTATTCTTTTTCGCAAAGAGGTAATTATAGAGGGCTGTCCTCACGCCTCCTATGTGTAGAGGGCCGGTAGGACTCGGGGCAAAACGAACGCGAACTTGCTGCATAAGCTGAAATTCTGATTAAGATTATGCAAAGATATGTAAACCGTGATATATATTAATAGTATGGCATTTGTCAGACTTTGATACAGCATAATTGTATTAACTTTGTTGAAAAATACAACCATATGAAGAAAATGAAAGCCCTGGTGAAAGCCCGGCCGGAAAGAGGCTTATGGATGGAAGAAGTTCCTGTCCCCGAACCGGGATTGAATGACGTAATCGTAAAAGTAAAGAAATCAGCCATTTGCGGTACAGATCTTCATATTTATAAATGGGATGCCTGGTCACAGAAAACCATAAAGACTCCTATGGTGATTGGTCATGAATATATGGGTTATATTGAAAAAACCGGTGCCGGTGTAGCTAATCTTAAAGCAGGTGACCGTGTCACCGGTGAAGGTCATCTGGCCTGCGGTCATTGCAGGAATTGCCGCCGCGGAAAAGAGCATGTTTGCGAAAATTCCGTCGGGATTGGTGTAAATATTGATGGCTCTTTTGCCGAATATGTTAAAATACCTGCAGCAAATATTGTACTACTCGACCACAGGATCCCCGATGAATGGGCAGCTATAATGGATCCGTTCGGTAATGCGACTCATACTGCGCTTTCCTTCCCTCTCCTTGGAGAAGATGTTCTGATAACAGGAACAGGACTAATCGGAAGCATGGCTATTGCAATTGCCAGATTCTCAGGTGCAAGATTTATTGTAGCCAGCGATCTTAGCGATTACCGTCTTGATATTGCGAAAAAAATGGGAGCAACACTTACAATCAATCCTTCAAAGGGAGAAAAGATCTCTGATGCAGTTAAGAAGCTGGGGATGAGAGGATTTGATGTGGGACTTGAAATGTCAGGCTCTCCAAAAGCATTTATCGAAATGATAACCAATATGTATAACGGTTCAAGTATATCATTGCTCGGAATTCTTCCTTCGAACTTTGAAGTTCCATGGAGTGACATTATCTTCAAAGCAATTACACTTAAAGGAATATATGGAAGAGAGATGTGGGAGACCTGGTACAAAATGGAACAGATGATACTGGGAGGCATTGATCTGAATCCGGTCATCACGCACCGTTTTCATATTGACGATTTTCAGAAGGGTTTCGATATAATGGAAGAAGGGAACTGCGGAAAAGTCATCCTTAATTGGGAATAAATAAGTCGAAAGTCCTTAAAGTCCAAAGTCCGTAAAGTCGAATTTAAAATTGCAGATTCTATGAAGATTGATCAGTTTGAAGATATTTTATCATGGCAAAAAGCTAAAGTTATGACCCAGAGAATTTTTTGTTTATCGCTAAAGGGTCATGTGGAGAGGTAAGATCTATGCTTTATCTTGCTTCTGAACTAAAATATTTAAGTGAAGAAGAATACAAATTTCTCCTCAATTCATCCAAAGAGATCTCAAAAATAATTTCCGGCCTGATTAAAACATTACATTAATCCATATAAATCTTATCAACCATACAAACTTTACAAACTTTACAGACTTTACAGACTTTACAGACTTTACAGACTTTACAGACTTTATGGACTTTATCCCTTCAGAATAAAATCAGATAAGAGATGTTTTAACTGTAAAAAATTGTATATCTTGGAAGGCAAGGTAAATTACTAATGCAATTAATTTATGTCAAATTTTGGCCTTTATGAGGAAAGGATCAAAGATTTTAATTGGTCCATTGCCGAAAAGGAACTAGAGTACAGGGATGGAAATGTATTAAACATCGGATGGTACTGTTCTGACCGGATCTGTTTAAAAGGAAAAGCCGGTAAAACTGCTCTCATTTATGAAGGTTTCGGAGGGATCAAAAAGAGATATACATTTAACGATATCCGTATTGCAGGAAATGTTATCGGTAATTTCCTTCGTAATCTGGGGATTAAAAGTGAAGACAGGGTGTGCCTGTTCATGGACAGGATCCCGGAATTATATTTATCGTTTCTTGGTGGCCTTAAAATAGGAGCTATCGTACAGCCGCTTTTTTCTGCTTTTGGGGAAGAATCTCTTTTCATCAGGCTTGAAAATGCACAGACAAGGGCAATCATAACGCAGAGTAAACATTTATCAAAGGTCAGGAAGATTAGGGACAGGCTCCCTCATCTTGAATTTATAATCATTGTTGATCATGTAATTACAAAAAAACTGGAAAGCAGGGAAATTGCTTTCAGCTTACATGAGTCTGCGCCTGTTGAGAATCTGGAAATTTTTCCTGCCACTGCTGAATCGCCTTCTGTATTGCATTATACATCCGGGACAACCGGACAGCCAAAAGGAGTAAAGCATGTTCATTACTCAATTATCGCACAATATCTTACAACCAAATGGGTTCTCGATCTGCAGGAAGATGACATATACTGGTGCACTGCTGACCCTGGATGGGTGACAGGCACCTCCTACGGCATAATAGGACCATGGAGCCTTGGGATTACTCAGTGCGTTCTTGATGCGGGATTTTCAGCTCAGACATGGTATAAATTCATCTATGATAATAAAATTACTGTATGGTATTCGGCTCCGACAGCAATAAGATCGCTTATGAGAGCAGGTGATGAAATTGTCCGTGAATTTAACCTTTCAAGCCTCCGTCATCTTGCAAGTGTAGGAGAACCATTGAATTCTGAAGCAGTAATATGGTCCATAAAAATGTTTGGAAAACCATTCCATGATACATTCTGGCAGACTGAGACAGGTTGTATAATGATCACCAATTTCCCCGGTATGAAAGTAAAACCGGGATCTATGGGTAAACCTTTCCCGGGAATTACAGGTGTGGTGCTTGATCCGAAAAAATATGAACCAATTATAGAGCCGGGGAAAATAGGACTTATCGCGTTCCGTCCGGGATGGCCGTCAATGATGAGGAATTACTGGAACAATGAAGAGAAATATAAGGAAAAGTTTGTCAATGGCTGGTATCTTTCAGGAGACCGGTCGAGTATTGACAATGAAGGATACTTCTGGTTTGTTGGCCGTGATGATGATGTAATCAATACCGGGGGACATCTGGTTAGCCCGTTTGAAGTGGAATCAGCACTGCTGGAACATCCGGCAGTCGGAGAATCAGCTGTTGTTGCAAAACCCGATGTTATAAACATGGAAGTGGTTAAAGCATTTATTACCCTCAAACCGGGATTCAGTCCCGGTCCTGATCTTGAACTTGAGATAATGAATTTCATAAGAAAAAAATTATCTCCCCTTGCAATGCCCCAGGCTGTCGAATTTATGGATAAGCTCCCGAAAACCAGGAGCGGGAAAATATTGAGAAGATTACTGCATGCAAAGGAATGGGGTGAAGAAATCGGAGATATCTCCACTCTCGAAAATGACTGATTCAGATAAATCTTAACTACTTTATAATTATGGAAGATATTAAAGAACTCATCCGGAAATATGTCATAAGTGAATACCTTGATGAAGGTGAAGAAATTACTTATGACTCACCTCTGATCTCCAGCGGATATGTTGATTCCTTTTCGATGGTTTCCCTGCTGGTTTTTCTTGAAAATAAATTCAAGATTAAAATACCGCCGGAAAAAGCTACACCTGAAGCATTTGATTCAGTAAATAAGATCGTTGAACTTGTGAATAAGTATATAAATAAATAACGTTAATTATGAGCTACAGCAATAGAGTCAAAGACTTGTACAGGAATCAATTGTCAGAGATCCAGAATGCCGGTATTTATAAAGAAGAGAGGTTTATCCACTCTCCCCAGGCAGCTGATATCGAAGTCGAATTTCCTTCGGGAGCCAGTATCAAGAAAGTAATTAATATGTGCTCCAATAACTATCTGGGATTATCAAGTCATCCTGATGTGCTTAAAGCTGCTCATGAAGGGCTTGAAAAAAGAGGCTACGGAATGTCGTCGGTTCGCTTCATCTGCGGCACCCAGGATATTCACAGGGAGCTTGAAAACAAGGTCACAGAGTTTCTGGGAACTGAAGACACAATTCTTTTCCCTTCATGCATGGACGCAAATGCGGGAGTCTTTGAAGCTATCCTGACAAGCGAAGATATAATGATATCCGACAGACTTGTTCATGCGTCCATAATCGATGGAATGAGGTTATGCAGCGCTCAACATGACACTTTCAAACATTCCAATATGGAACACCTTGAAGAGAAGCTCCAGCTTCATGCCGATAAAAGAATCAAGCTGGTAATAACTGACGGAGTATTCTCAATGGATGGTGATCTGGCAAAGCTTGATGAAATGGTACAGCTTTGTGAAAAATATGATGCCATGATCCTTGTTGATGATTCTCATTCCTCAGGATTTATTGGAAAAACCGGGCGCGGAACACATGAACATTTCAATGTAGTTGGTAAAATTGATATTATTACCACCACATTTGGCAAAGCACTTGGCGGAGCTTCCGGCGGATGTGTATCCGGCAGGAAGGAAATAGTCCAGATGTGCAGGCAGAAAGCCCGTCCATATCTGTTTTCAAATACAATATCACCGGTAATCGTAGCAGGGGTACTGAGGGTTTTCGATATCCTTTCTTCAAGCACCGAAAGGCGGGATAAACTGGAAAAGAATGCTGCCTGGTGGAGAAAGGGATTGACAGAAGCAGGATTTATTTTAAAGGAAGGAAACAGCCCTATTGTTCCTGTCATGTTGTTCAATGCAAAACTATCCCAGGATTTTTCAAAGGATCTCTACAATGAAGGTATCTATGCTATCGGATTTTTTTTCCCTGTGGTTACCAATGGCCAGGCAAGGATAAGAACACAGATCTCCGCCGGGCATGAGATCCATCATCTTGAAAAGGCATTAAATGCTTTTATTAAAGTAGGAAAAAAATATGAAATTCTGGGCTTGACAAAAGAAGAGATCATAGCAAAATACGGCATATAAGCTTTAGTAATTATTATGTATACTGCTTTTCAGAATCATATTGCAAACCAGCTTAAGGAAATAGAAGAGGCTGGCCTTAATAAAAAAGAACGAATTATTATATCCCCCCAGGGAGCTGAAATTGAGCTTGATACCGGGCAGAAAGTCCTGAATTTCTGTGCTAATAATTATCTGGGCCTTTCAAATAATCCGGATCTTATCGAAGCAGCAGGAAAAGCTCTTGGGGATTATGGCTATGGGATGTCATCGGTACGCTTCATCTGTGGAACAACCGATCTTCATAAGAAGTTAGAAAGGAAAATTGCTAATTTTTTCAGTACTGAAGATACGATCCTGTATGCAGCATGCTTTGATGCCAATGGAGGTGTGTTTGAACCTCTTCTTACAAGTGAAGATGCTATAATATCCGATGCGTTGAACCATGCTTCCATAATTGACGGGGTGAGGCTCTGCAAAGCCCATCGCTACAGGTACGAGAATGCCGATATGGAAGATCTTGAAGCTCAGCTGCAGCTGGCCCAGGAACAAAGGTTCCGCCTTATAGTCACCGATGGAGTCTTTTCCATGGACGGGAATGTTGCACCTCTGAAAAAAATCGTTGAACTGGCAAACCTCTATAATGCCATGGTAATGGTTGATGAATCCCATTCAGCAGGAGTGGTTGGTGAATCCGGCAGAGGAGTAACCGAACTTTTTAATATCATGGGACAGGTTGAAATAATAACAGGAACTCTCGGCAAAGCATTTGGCGGTGCAATAGGAGGTTTTACCACAGGGAAGAAAGAGATCATTGAACTTCTCCGTCAAAGATCACGTCCTTATCTATTTTCAAATTCAATTCCCCCCATGGTTGCTGCTGCAGGTATTAAAATGGTGGATATGATGATCGGGACAAATGTTCTTCAGGATAAGCTTCACAGGAATGCTGAGTATTTTATCAGCCGGATGACCAATCTGGGATTTGATATCAAACCAACCAAATCTGCAATTTGCGCAGTTATGCTTTATGATGCAAAACTATCACAGGAATTTGCAGCCAGGCTCCTGCGTGAGGGAATTTATGTTATCGGATTTTATTATCCTGTCGTCCCTAAAGGAGAGGCACGGATCCGCGTTCAGCTTTCTGCCGCACATGAGAAAGAACATCTCGATAAGGCTATAAAAGCTTTTGAAAAGATCGGGAAAGAATTGCGTGTCCTGAAATAATTAAAAATGAATCCTTTTCTTTTTCAGATATATCGTGTGTTGGTTCCGAAACCAATCAGGACCCGAATTCTTAAAAAGAGTCTCCGGAAAAAGATCCTTGATTACTATTCAAAACTACCTGGCAATGAGGTCAATGCTGAACAAAGAGGTGTTTTAAAATATCTTGAGGTAAATCCTGTTACTATCTTCCCTTATCCCTTTTCTTTTGAATATTCACCCGAAAAGATTGAAGTTTTATCAGATCCTTCAAATGGAATGCCATACGTCATTCATGATGGAAAAAGACTCTATTTCAGAAAAAGGTGGACAACCAGAAGGATACAACTGGCTTGTTCTGACCTGTTAAGAGAGCAGGATCTCCGGAGTCCTCACAGTTATCTTTCAGAAGATTTCACTATCGGTGCCGGTGACGTAATAGCAGATATTGGTGCTGCAGAAGGAAATTTTTCATTATCAGTAATTGAAAAGGTAAAGAAAATATACCTGGTTGAATATGACAGTGAATGGATCCGGGCTCTTGAAGCCACTTTTGCACCGTGGAAGGATAAGGTAGAGATAATAAGTAAGTATGTGGCTGACTTTGATGATGATAGACATATAACCCTTGACTCACTGATCAGTGCGCGGAAAGATATCACATTCCTGAAAATTGATGTTGATGGGAATGAGCGGAAAGTACTTAATGGCGCTTCGGAATTGCTCGCGGGAAAAAGCAGCCTTAAAATAGCCTTATGCACCTATCATAAAAATAATGACGAAAAGGAATTTACTTCGCTCCTTGAAAAAAACAGATTCACAGTGACTCCGTCAAAAGGTTATATGATTCATTATTATGATAAAAAAATATCCTCTCCCTGGTTGAGGAGAGGACTGATCAGAGCTAACAGATAGAATAGATTTTTACCCGCATTTAGAGGAGCCGCAATCCTTGCAGATAAGGCACCCCTCCTGGTATACCAGGTTATCAGAATGACATTCGGTGCATTTTCCTTTTGCCTTTGTCCCGTTGGGAATATATTTTTTCAGGGCACGCTCCACGCCGTTCTTCCAGTTGTTTATTGATTCACTATCAAGCTTAAGGGACTGTATAAGGGTAACCACATCTGCAATAGGCATCTCATGACGCAGTACTCCCGATATCAGCTTGGCATAGTTCCAGAATTCAGGCTTGAACATGTGTGAAAGTCCGCCGATTGTTTTCTTATAGCCGTATTTATCGGTATACTGAAAATCGTAGCGGGTCTTCCCGTCATCACTTTTGATCTTGATTATCTGTCCCTTTACAATGCTTTTAGGAATGGGAAATATCTCCTCATCAGCCAGCCCGGTGAATATCTCGTACGGTCTGGATTCCTTCAGCCCGACGAAAGCGACCCATTTCTCTTCATTTATATTGAACCTGATCACGTCGCAATCGAGCACTTTAGGACGTTTCGGCCTTTCTGTCCTTGTTTCAGGCTTCCCTGAAATAAGCACACCGTTTCTCGATCCGTCACGATAGACAGTTGCTCCCTTGCATCCTGATTTCCATGCTGTAAGGTATAGTTCGCTGACCATCTCCTCTTTTGCATCGGCTGGAAGATTGATGGTCACGCTTATTGAATGATCCACCCACTTTTGAATTGCTCCCTGCATTTTTACTTTTGC
>JAPLDX010000066.1 GCA_026391215.1 Bacteroidia bacterium | reverse complement strand
TAAAAGTAGCGTCTGTGATCAATGAGGTTGATGTGATCATCTCACTGCCAAAGCTTAAAAATCATGGGCTGGTCTATTTTACCGGTGCAATAAAAAATACACTGGGCTTAGTACCGGGGTTCACCAAGGCAAAGCAGCATGCATTATACCAGGATAGGGAGAGATTTTCCCGCTTCCTTGTCGATCTTAACAGGACAGTTATGCCTCACTTCTTTATTATGGATGGCATAATCGGGATGGAAGGTCAGGGACCCGGACAGGGAATGCCTGTAAATACAGAAGTGCTCCTTGGATCGTCGAATCCGGTCGCTCTGGATGTTATTGCCAGCAGTATTGCCGGTTATGATCCGATGGATATCCCAACAACTTCTGTTGCAATCTTAAAGAAGCTCTGGCTGAAGGATACGGGGGAAATCATATATGACGGACCTGAATTAAGTACAATTACAAAGAAAGATTTCAAAAAGCTCCCTGTCTCCGGCAATACAAATATTTCTTTACAGTTTCTGAAGAACAGGCTGAGGTTTCTGAAAAAGCTTGAAAAAAGACCGGTATTTTTTCACGGGAACTGTGCCGGATGCCTGGAGTGCATAATGATATGCCCGGTAAATGCCATAGCCATGCATCCTGAAAAGAAAAATTATGTTGTTCTGACCGATAGAAAATGTATCAGGTGTTTCTGTTGCAGTGAAGTATGTCAGCATCACGCTGTTGAAATACAGAGGAAATTCTTTGGTGTATAGAATTTGGTGCTGTTTTAAACGTCTATCTTTGCGTATTTGGCGTGAGTTTCAATGAATTCCCTTCTTGGAGGAACATCATCACCCATTAGCATCGAGAAGATACGATCCGCTTCAGCAGCACTTTCAATTGTAACCTGCTTCATAGTTCTTGTATCAGGATTCATGGTTGTCGACCAGAGTTGTTCTGCATTCATCTCACCAAGACCTTTATACCTTTGGATACCTATGGAAGATTCTTTGCCATGACCCATTTCTTTTACGGCAGTATCACGTTCCTCATCGTTCCAGCAGTAACGTTCGGCTTTCCCTTTCTTTACAAGATACAACGGAGGCATAGCGAGATACAAGTATCCTCCTTTGATAAGATCCTGCATATATCTGAAAAAGAAAGTCATAATAAGAGTGTCAATATGGGATCCGTCCACGTCGGCATCGGTCATACATATTATTTTATGGTACCTTAAGCCGGCAACGTTAAGTGCTTTACTGTCTTCATCAGTACCGATGCTGACGCCCAGTGCGGTAAATATGTTTTTTATCTCTTCACTTTCATATATCCTGTGCTGCATCGCTTTTTCCACATTCAGTATTTTACCTCTCAAGGGTAAAATAGCCTGGAACTTCCTGTCGCGACCCTGTTTTGCGGTTCCGCCTGCAGAATCACCTTCCACAAGGAATAACTCACAAATCGAAGGATCCCTTTCGGCACAATCGGCCAGTTTACCTGGCAATCCGGAACCGGAAAGTATAGTCTTGCGCTGGACCAGTTCTCTGGCTTTACGTGCAGCATGACGCGCTGTCGCGGCAAGGATTACCTTTTGAACGATTATCCTTGCGTCTTTAGGATTTTCTTCCAGATAATTTGTTAGCATAGTGCTTACAGCCTGGTCTACAGCACCCATAACTTCGGTATTGCCGAGTTTGGTTTTTGTCTGACCTTCGAATTGAGGTTCCTGGACTTTAATGGAGATGATAGCTGTAAGGCCTTCTCGAAAATCATCACCGTTGATGTCAAATTTGAGTTTGGTTGTGGCACCGGAGTCTTCAGCATATTTTTTCAATGTCCTTGTCAGACCTCTTTTGAATCCTGCCAGGTGTGTTCCTCCTTCAATTGTATTTATATTATTCACATACGAGTGAACATTTTCCGAGAAAGAGTTATTATACTGCAGAGCGATCTCGACTGGTATTTCTGTCTTGTCGTAAGTAATATGAATTGGTTTTTCAATGATCCTTTCCCTGTTAGAATCGAGGTATTCAACAAATTCCTTGAGACCCAGCTCTGATTTGAATTCCTCGTAGCGCGGTTTACCTCCGTTCCCATTCTCTACCAGCTCGCGCATATCCATGATTGTAAGGAGAATGCCTTTATTAAGGAATGCCAGTTCCCGGAGGCGGGTTGCAAGGATCTCGAAGTTAAATTCAGTCGTCTGGAAAATAGATGCATCCGGCTTAAAGGTGATCGTGGTACCTGATTTATCAGTTGTCCCGATTGTCTCAACTCCTGTAATAGGTTTGCCTTTTTCGTATTCCTGCTTAAATACATTGCCTTCCCTCATTACGATTGCCGTAAGATGGGAAGAGAGAGCATTAACACATGATACACCAACTCCATGTAGCCCTCCGGATACCTTATAAGAAGCTTTGTCAAATTTCCCGCCGGCATGCAGCACTGTCATAACCACTTCCAGTGCGGATTTTTGCTCTTTTTCCATGATGCCGGTAGGAATACCCCTTCCGTCATCTATTACAGTCAATGTGCCATCTATATTAATGATGAGCTCAATTTTTGAACAATACCCTGCCAGAGCCTCATCTATTGAATTATCAATAACCTCATATACAAGGTGATGTAATCCCCTTAAACCTATATCTCCAATGTACATCGCAGGTCTTTTCCTGACAGCCTCAAGGCCTTCCAGCACCTGGATGCTCTCTGCATCGTATTCTTCCTGCAATTCTTTCTTTTTTTCGCTCATTTCTTATCTTTTTTCGACCTTAAAAAACCTATTATAAATCCCTGAAGAGAATCTTTTTTCTCTTAAATAACTGACAATAAAAATGATTTTCGGGGTAAATATTTTTAATATAAGCCAGCCCTCAGAAAATTCCTCTCTTCACGTGTTGTAAATAACTGATCCCATGTGATTTAATTAACTCGACAAAAATACGGAATTTTTACCGTTTTTTCATAAAATAATGTTAAAATTTATGCACAATTTTCTTTAGAAATTAACAGTCCCTGAATCATATGTACTCACCCCCTCCTGAACTACATGTACCCTTCCCCCAACCCCCTTCCCTGCTTACGCAAGGCAGGGGGCTGAAGCAAAGAGAGGGCCTTAACATATTGTATGACAACAACTTCCTCCTCTTTACGAAGTAGAGAGGGGGAACATAGGGGGTGAGTACATGTATTTTTCTTATAAACTATATGTAAATCCCACCAACCCGATAAACCTCTGGGAAGGATAATAAGCCCATTCATTGTACCGGTTGAATGAGATATTATTCAATCTGAGCCAGAATGACAGGATATTTGTGAATCTGTACTCTGCATTGATATTAAAGTTCACATGAACAGGCTCTTCAAACTTAATCAGGGTCGTTCCAATAAGCATATTTACATTTGATACAACATTGTTTCGCCTGCCCAGGGCAGTTACTCCAATCCCGGCTATAATTTTGTCTCTCAGGTTGTATTTTAGCCCAATCTGCCCGTCCCATCCGGGCTTATTCCATGGATATTCCTGGTTTGTAAGGGTATAATTATACCAGTTTGCGCTTCCACTGTAGGTAAATTCATCATTAATAATGCCATTCATCTCTCCATGTATCTTTAGTAGCTCCCCGTCGTCGGTAAGCGGGATAAAGTAGTTACCCATCTGTGGCCCCGGTGGTATCAACCCGGGGGAAAGCAGGTTGGAGAAAAACAGCATGTCATTAATAAATGAATATGAAGCAGATACAAGGTAGTTGCCTCCAATTCCGGTATTTCCTTTTAGTCCTGCTGATACAATAAGCTGATGGCTCGTATTCTTAAGAAGGAAAAGAGTTCCCCAGAAATCATAGACAAAAGGATTTTCTTCAATGACACTCTGAGGTTCATTTATCTCAAGCTTTCCATTGAGGCCGGCAAAGAAGCTTACATACTCAGGTACCACACTGAATCCAAACAGGACATCAGGGTAAAAATAAAATTTTGGCGAGGCTGTCGTATCTTTATCGAGAAGCAGCTGAATGCCTGCCTTGAAATTCCACTGTTGGGTGCTTTTTTTAATGAACGGGCTAAGTGCAACTATAAACTTTGATCCGTCAAAAATATCATTTGCCGGACGATAAAAGTCAAAATCAATTCCTGATCCTGCGTAGAAACCTTTATATAATGTTGCCATGGTTCCGGTCAGTCCTGCGTGATGCTGGTAGCGTTCAGAAGCACTAAAGAAGAAATCGTAATCAGCATCGAAATCATAGGAGAACTTTGCAGAATCGAGCGTCAGGGAGGCAACTGATATATCAGCGCCAATGTTATTATATCCCAGCTTAATATCCTTATTTGCGGGTGTTTCATAGCCTGCAATACTGGTATCGTAACCATATGCATACCTTACCCTCTGGCTGTAATCAACAGAGCCCTCCAGGTAATTGTATCTGAAGAATTTCCTGCCGTAAAGGGAAGCATCATTATCCATGTATCCGGCATATACTTTTTCCTCATTCTGAAGTTTTACTTTTCCATTTGTCGAAAAGTGCCGTGCATAGAAGCCGACAGCTCCTTTTTTTGAACGTTCATTTGAAATACTGACCTCTGCAAGGGGTGTGATATAATTGCCGAATCCTATTTTTACCCAGCTTTTATACAGCTTTGGAAGAGGATCGGGCACAAGCGATGCAGCTTTTATGGGGCTGATAGTATATTCCGGCATAAACGGCTTAATGGTGATGTCATATTTAAAGCCGGGATTAAGTCTTGTGGTGTCTTCCATATTGGGAAAGAAGCTTCTCTTCTTAGCGGGGGAAAGGGAAGGTTTGTAAGGATTATATAGAGTCACCTCCCGTTTCAGATCCTGCTGGCCGGTCTGTGCAGAAACAGGCACGAGAATCAGAAGTATCAGGAGTTGTATTATGAGGATTCGTTTCATCAGAAATTAGTTTTTTAATTATCAGTTATTTTGGCTCAGGGCATCAAGCTTCGACTTTACTTCATCAAGGATCCCGTCATTATCGATGGTATAGTAGTCTTTAAGGCTCTGAAGAGTTGCTCTTGCCTGAAGAGTATCTCCCTTTTTAACACTTATGTCTGAAAGAAGGATGAACATTCTTGCCATCCAGTACTGGTGCGGAGTATTCTGATCAATAAACTCATTAACAACTTTCTCGGATTCTATTACCTGTTCCTTTCTGAAGAGCAGTTCGGCAACCCTGTATTTTGACTCTGCACCTTCAATGCTTGCAACTTCAGTCGCGGTTTTCCTGAAATCGCTAAGAGCCTCATCAAAATTATTAAGACTGTAATTTGCTTTCGCCCTCATGAATACAGATTCCCTCATCAGTTCTTCCGGGACATTTACTGTGCCATTTATCTTATCTGCAACTGAAATGGTTTTCTGTGCATCGCCAAGCTGGTAAGCAGATCTGAGCCCTCCTCTCAGCGAAATTATCTTGTTCTCGGAATTTCCTGCCACTTTTTCAAGTATCTCATAATTCTTCAGTGACGAAGCAAAATCCTCCATATCGTAATAAATTCCTGCAGCTGCCATTAGCGCCTGTTCAGTAAACTGGTTGTTTGGTGCATCTGTAACAGCAGTATACAGTTTAACGGCTTCTTCGTTCTTCCCTGTCGACCTGAGGCATTCGGCAAGGTAAAACTGTGCATTTTGAAGGAAGCTCCCGTTTGGAAACTCATTCAGATAATTCCTGAATATCTCTGTTGCCCTGTCATATTTACCATTGATATACAGATTTTCGCCCGAGGTATAAAGAAGAGAATCCTTCTGAGCCAGGTTTACATCGCCATATCCCTGCAGGGTTTTAAGATATGCGAAATAGGCATCAACATCATTTATTTCAACATAAGCATTCTTAAGGCCTGTCAATGCATAACGCGCTTCGGGAGTTGATTTATAATTTTCTATTACTTTCTTATACTGGGCAATAGCTTTTTCATTTTCTCCCAGGTTATAATAAAGGAGTCCGAGCTGAACAATTGCCCTTGGAACAAAAGGTGTTGACTGGTAAGATGTTATGATAGTATTGAAGTCCGCTTCGCCTTTTGAAAATTCATTCAGAACAAGGTATGCCCTGCCCCTTTCAAAGATAGCATTCGGAACATAGGCAGAAGACGGATACCTCGACACAAGCAATGTAAGGACTTCCGATTTTCCCCGTTCATCACTCATGAGCCCCAGCGAAAATCCTTTCTGGAACATCGCATAATCTGCATCCACCTTGCCGAAATCGATAACTTTATCGTAATAGCTTATTGCCTCCGGATAGCTTGTGGTTATATAATAGCAATCGCCGATCCTGTTCCTGGCATCTGCCATTACTTCTGATCTTGCACTGGCAACATTGGATTCAAATGATTTCAGATTAGTGAGAGCATTTGGATAATCCCTGAGGTTGTACAGCGCATAGCCGAGATTATACCTTACAAGACCTGATTCACCTAAGAGCAATGAGCCGGGTATTGCCATAAATTCTGAATAGTCTGCTTTAGCATTTTCAAAGTTGCCAAGCCTGTAGTTAGCTTCCCCTCTCCAGTAGATCGCCCTGGCTTTCAGCTGACGGTCATATTTTTGATATTTAAGCGATTTATCGAACATATTTACTGAAGCTTCAAGCTCCATGTTCTTAAAAAGTTCAAGTCCCCTGAAGAATGCCACTCTCTGATATGCCTCCTCCAGTCTGCTATCCTTACTTCTGATCCTGTCAAGGGACGCAAGGGCAGCTTTATAGTTCTTAGCCTGCAAGTAAGTAGACACCAGATAATTATAAGCTACCTCTATCCTGTCTGAACCGGGATATTCTTCAATATATTTCTGAAAGGAGGCAGTGGCCTCGCCAAAAGGAGAATATGATGTCTCATAGGTGATCTTTGCATAATTGAAAAGGGCATCTTCCTTTATCTTTTTATCAAAGTCAAGCTTTGAGGCTTCCGAAAATCCGAATTGAGCACGCTTTTTATCTCCCTTCTGAAGATAACAATCGCCAAGGATAAACCATATATTCTGGCTGAGGAGATCATTCCTTGAACCTATTTCGCGCAACATAGTTATTGCCTTATCTATCTCTCCCGTTTTATAGTAGCAGTAGGCAAGCTGGTATTTATCCTCCCTGCCGCTTATTATTGTGCCGGTGGCAAATTTTTCGAGATACGGCAATGCTTCCTTATAATTCCCCTTGTTGTAATAAGCGTCTCCAATAAACCTGTAAAGTTCAATAGCCCGGTCCTTTCCGGCTGAGCTGATAAGATCAGGTGCAATTTTAAGTATTTCGTCATAATTCTTCTGAAGATAGAGTATCTGTACAATATAAAAGGGTACTACGCTTCCGAAAGTTTCGTCACCCTTCAGCCTGGAAAAACCTTCCATTGCTGTCTGGTACATTTTCTGTTCATAAGCTATATGAGAAAAATAATAGACAGCAGGTGGAGTGTACTCTGTATCAATATCCTTTATCTCTGAAAACATAAGGAGAGCCCTGGGTTTTTCGCCCCGTACAAAATGAGAATAGCCGAGCCTGAAGAAATATTCCGGCAGTTTTTCCGCAGAAAGTTCCTGCCTGTTTACTTCTTCATAGTAGGTTACTGCCTTCCTGTAGTTTTTATTCTGATAGAAATAATCGCCGAGAGCCAGATATGCTTCATTGATCCTCGGGCTTTCAGGATGGGTGCGGATAAAAGATACCATTCTGAATTCAGCATCGGGATTGAAAAGACTCAGTGCAGCAATTGACCTGTAATATTCTGCCTCAGCGACTGTAAGCAGGTTAGTGTTTTCAGTGTTTTTAATGTATGAATCGAAAAGCCTGATCGCAGCGGGATACTTTTCCTTATTGAACAATTCCATCCCCCGCTCAAAATCCGATTTCACCTCTTTACCGGTAAAAGAGACCTGGGATACGGCATTACTGAAAATAATAAGGAAAAGGCTGAGAGTAAAAAAATATCTTTTTCTGTTCATAACTTGTTTCTTTTGGCTTTTCTCTTTTAGATCCGTTTTGTTTCCTGAGATTTTATTTGATTCATAACAGATTAATAGATAGCCATATATAACACATTTATATTTTTAAAATCAGTTGTAAAATTACAATTATTAAACGCCAGCAACCGGGCTTTATTATTGATTTTATCAACATCCAAATGTTATTTATCAATTCTTTCTTTATTTTGCACATAAAAATCCGGAAATGCAGGAGGTTCTACCCTTGGATGTGATTATTGATCTGAAAGATTGCCTTATCTGGCAGCATGATCACCTGGTTCTGTCAAATGTGAGTCTAAGTGTAAGAAAAGGTGAGTTCATGTACCTTGTAGGCAGGGTTGGAAGCGGAAAAACAAGCCTCATAAAAACAATTAATGCCCAGATACCTCTTAAAGAGGGTACAGGCGTTGTTGCAGGCTTTAATCTTTTAAAGCTAAGAACAAAGGATGTTCCGATGCTTCGCAGAAAGCTTGGAATAGTTTTCCAGGACTTCCAGCTTCTGATCGACAGGTCGGTGCATGACAATCTTGAGTTTGTTCTTAAGTCAACAGGATGGAAAAACAAGAATGAAATAAATGCACGGATTGGTGATGTTCTTGAAAAGGTGGGTCTCGGGCTGAAAGGTTATAAAATGCCTCATCAGCTTTCAGGGGGTGAGCAGCAGAGAGTTGTTATCGGAAGGGCACTTCTTAATGATCCGGATATCATCCTGGCTGATGAACCAACCGGAAATCTGGATCCGGAGACTTCAGAGGGAATCATAAAGCTTCTGATAGATATAAGCAAGACCGGGAGAGCTGTCGTAGTTGCCACTCATAATTACACTCTTCTCAAGAAATTTCCTGCCCGCACTGTCAAGTGTGAAAATGAGAGGCTCAATGAAGTGAAGCTTGATGAGGAAATAGAGCTGGAAAAACTCTAAACTTTATTTAAAGATCCTGATCGGCCATTGAAGCCTGTTCCTGTAAATCCTGTAATAAGGAAAATTCCTGCTTCCGAAAGACTCCATGAAAAGTGCTATTGAAGGAATTGATGATCCGGCAAAATCAAAAAAAGCTCCGGATCCCGCAGATTCTTTTATCAATTCATTATAAATAAAGTGCCCGATCCTTTTATTATTGCTCTCATTAGTATTCACCAGGAATATCATGGTCTTACTGAGATTGATCTCGATAAAAAACAGTCCGAATATCAGTTCTTTCAATTCATTCCTGACACCGATGATTCTTCCCTGTTTGCTCATGACACAGTATTCCATCAGGTTTTCAAGACGTTTATAATGCCACAGCTTAATATCTTTAATATCTTTCCCTTTGTTTGAAAGGAACAATCTGACAAGTTCATCTGGTTTTACGTCCTTAGCAAGCTCTGGTTTATTTTGCAACGAGGCAGTAATGTTTCTTTTGCAGTTACGCGAGAAATTCTTGTACAAAATTTCATAGTCAGTTGACAGATCCAGCATGTAATCTGTCCTGGCAGTAGTGATAAATCCCGGATGGTTAATTTGCTGACGAATACAAAGATCTATAAACCTGTAAGAATCAGGTATTTTCTCGAGATATTCATTGACAGCCTGAGGGGTTAGAATATCCCCTGAATAGACTCCAAGCTGCTGAAGGAATACCGGTGTGGTAATGTAACGTATTCCATATTTTTTAAACACAGGTAATGGGAAAACTGAAACATAGTCATCATCAACAAGCGCTTCCCAGTCCGGCGTCATGATATCGAGATACCATGAATAGCCATAGGGTTTTGTTCCGGGAGAATTACTGACGCAATTATCCCATTTCTCCCTGTCTATTTCATCGTGTTTCAAATGGACGATCATGCCTGTTGTTCGTGTAACATTGATTCAAACGTTTCTCTCCACCCCTTCCATTCAGGGCTTTCAAGCAATGAGGTATTGTGCCATAGACTCACGAACAATCCCCCGACTTTCCTGGTTTCATTTATCAGTTTGAAAATCAACTCCTTTGAAGCAGCCGGATCAAGGTTTTTATACTCGTAAAGCGTGACGTCCATCACCTGGAAAGGCACGATCTTAAAGTCCGTCTGCTTCTCTTCAATAACATCATAAAACATATATGGTCTCGCTATCCCTGCCCTGAAACCTGGTTCATCATGATAGCACATTGAATAATCCTCTTTGATCCCGGCTTTTAGCAGGTTCCTATATGAACCAGGAGTGAACAGCCGTAAAAAATGGAAGCGGCTCGCAATTACTTCCCTGGCAAGGATCGTCTTTAAGTGTGCCATCTCTTCTTCCAGCATTGAATATTTCCCTGCTGCATAATATGAGGGATGCAGTCCGATATTGAATTTGGCGGCAATCTTTTTTATAAGCTCCCTGTATTCATTATTTTTCCAGGATGGATTCTTGTCGTATTTTGAATAATCGCCCACCGATAAGAAAAATCTGACATCTGTATTACTGGTTTCAATTTTTTCAACGATATAATCAAATACCTCATATGGATCTTTCTTCTCTTTTGATACTACCTGATAACGGTCAGCTGCATTGCCTTTCTTCATGGTAAAGTCGCGGACAAGCCCTCCGAAGCTTCTGAAGAGGTTCCGTCCCAGATATGCAAACGGAATGTCTATATCAACCGTAAGAAGTGACTTAAACTCATTGCGCCTGAATGCAATTGTTCGAAATTTCCTTAATAATGTTTTTGCAAATTCCTTAGCCCAGAGGTCAACAATCGGGATTCCAAGAAATCCGTTTTTAAAAGCCAGGGAAGATGATGCCTTGAAACGTCCATGGTCATCAGGCTGAAATTCAAGGTATTCTTCATACCGGGTTACCATATAGAATGATGCGGCGAATATATCAAATGGCAGATCCGACAGGGGGTCAGTCTGAAAGAATACCGGCAAGCTCTTCCATTCGCTCACAGTTATCTCCCTTTGACTTACACCTGTCTCAAATAACAGCGGATCAGGAACGATCCTGAAAGAGCCGGTTATAGCTTCAGATGAATAGTTAATTACAGGATGCTTGCCCAGCTTACGCTTATCGGTCACGACCTCCCATTTCAGTCCAAGTATGTCATCCAGGACTATTCCTGCAATATATCTCAGCCGGGATGTACTCTGCCTGGTAAATATTTTAACCTCAAGAGGCTCCATGTAACAAATTTAAGAAAAAACTGCGTGCTGTGTTCGGTCTTTCTTATCTATTCAGGAAATCATCGTACAGGACCTGAAGGTAAGCTTTACCCAGCATGCCTGCTGATGCCGGATCTTCACCCTCTTCGGCAACAGGAGCACCGAGCTTATGATCGTAGAAATATTTTGAGCTGTCGGTAATAAATGCAAATCCCTCATTGAATGTATAAAACGCAAATGAGTTTGATTCCCGGGATAAAAGGTCCTTTCCAAACGGATAATTGTCATCCAGATCAAGCTGATGCAATAATGTCAGCGGTATATCGACCTGGCTCCCGAATTTTTCTATTTCAATATCATGTGTTGCCAGAGCGCCTCCCAGCCAGAGCATTGGTATCCTGAATATATCCTCAGAATAAGCCAGCACTTCAACTGAATTCCTGCGGCAGTGATCCGCGACAAGAATAACCAGGGTGTTTTTCCACCAGTCCGTTCCTTTTGCCCAGTCGAGGAACGAACCGATTGTCTTATCCGTGTAATATACTGAGTTTCTGAATTTTGTCAGGTCATCATTACCTTTAAAGACAGGGTCCATAGGTACTTCAAAAGGCTCATGGCTTGAAAGTGTAAGAACTACTTTCAGGAATGGTTCCCTTACACTCTTCATTGAATCTGTAAGGGTTTTAATGAGAACATTGTCATGAACTCCCCATTTGGAATTATAGTCTTCCGGGTTGAAATTGTCTTTAGTAATTATGCTGCTGAAACCGGAACTGATGATAAATGAATTGAAGTTCGCAAAATTGATATCCCCTCCATACCAGAATTCGCTTTGATAGCCCAGTCCGTTCATCATTTTGACTATTCCGGGAAGTGCCTGTGTCTTTTTCGGTTCTTTCATTATTGAGACAGAAGGCTGAGCCGGATAACCATTCAGGATTGCCGGCATAGCCTTATCGGTACGATTGCCTGAAGCATAGAAATTTGTAAAAAGCACTCCTTCATCAATATACCTGTTGAGGCACGGGGTAGTGAGTGAATCTCCGCCCAGCGGACCAACCAGAGCGCTTCCGAAACTTTCAAGGACAATGAAGAGAATATTAGGCCTGTTATTGCTAAGTATCTTCACAGTTGTCCCGCTTTTTACCGTCAGCGAGTCCACAAGTTCCTTTGCTGAATTGAGATCACCATATTTATAAGGATTGTCGACAGGTTTCTTATTGATAACCGAGCTTCCGACATTCCATGTCACATTGATTGCCGTGTGATTGAGGAACATGTCATCACTGAAATACACAGTACCTGCGTTTATAGGGGCTATACCAACGCCTCCCCTGATGGGGATTATAAGAGCACAAAAGAGGATGGTAAAGATCAACATGGCAACAGGCCATATCCTAGCCCGGTCAAAACCGTCAAACAACCTGTCTATAAGTTTTATATACAACCAAATAAAAATAAATGAGATCAGCATCACTGTAAGAGCTACCATAGCAATCTGAAAAGCAGTGACATTTGCCACAACCTCTTTCGGAGTATTCAGGTACTGCAATGCTGTGTAATCCATCCGGAAGCCCCAGTATTTGTACAGTAAAGTGTCAGAAACAACAATAATTGAGGAGATCAGAATTATCAGACAGGTATACCATTTCAAGAAACGCCGGAACCAGGTCCCGTTGAAGTATATACCGGGGATCATGAGGAGCATCGGGAGGATGAGAATGTAACCTGTTACGGAAATATCGAGTTTGATCCCATGAAGGAATGTTGCAGCCAGGGATCCCAGGTTGAACTGAAAAGCTTCACTATAATGTGTGGTAATAAAAAAGAGCCTGGCAATGATGAAGAATACAAGCCAGAAAAGTAAATAAGATAGAAGTGCTATGAATCTTTTCTTCATTGTCTCAAATAAGGTTTACTGCCATTCTTATAAAACCCGATCAGCGAAGAGGTTATAATTATCATACCGGCAATAGTCAGCCACTCAGGCTTTTCTCCCGGGACCAGTATCCAGCTGAGAATTGCACCTGCAACCGGAATAATGAATTTCCAGAGGTTCAGTTCAGATACTTTCACAGAAGGTCTCTGAAGGAGCTTGAACCACAACGAAAAGGCAAATGCGCTGACGAAGCTTAGCCAGATCAGTGTCAGCCAGTATTCAGCAGGCATTTTAGTCTGTGGCGCTGTTTCGAAAGGCATTGATATCAGAAAAATTATTATGCCTCCGATAAAAAATGATGCTGAACTGAGAACGAGAGGATTCATTCCCTTGCTTTTCAGTGAAACCATTACATTGCTGGTAGCAGTGGCTATATTAGCTCCAAGGATCATAAATACGCCAAGGAGCTCGATAGCACCTCCAAGCTTTAGAGCCTGACGACCTGCACTGATGAGTATTACTCCGATAATGCCCAATGCGATTGTAATCATTTTCCTTTTTGTCAGCGGATCTTCTTCATGCATCATTGAAGCAACGAGGGCTGTAACCAGCGGCTGAGATCCTACAATGACAGCACCAAGAGATCCCGGAACAAGATCCATTCCAAGATAAAAAAGAATATAATTGATCAGTATCTGGAGCAGGATAACCCAGACAACAATTTTCCAGTGTTCTTTGATCATCCTGAAATAAATACCCGGCCTGACCGTGAAAGGCAGGATCATCAGCCCTGAAATGATAAAACGAATTCCTGCGAAATGAAGGGGAGTATCATATTGCAGACCAATCTTAATACCGGCATATACTGTAGACCATAACAGACAGGCAATTATTGCCCAGAATATTGTGTTGTCTTTCTTGTCCACTGATTATAATATGGCGGCAAATATCAGAAAAAAAATTGTTTTTCCACAACATACCAATTGCTCTGATGTGCAGTTTTGATGATTTTATTTAATAGATTTGTTCCTGAGTTAACAAATTATGAAAATAGCCGATTATATTGCAAGTCAGTTATTTAAGGAAGGCATAAAATATGTCTTTGGCATACCGGGAGGTCCCTCTATACCATATATGGAAGCTTTCAGAAATGCAGGAATTGAATTCATCCTTACTTCAAATGAAGCTTCGGCAGGAATAATGGCAGATGTATCAGCAAGGCTCTCAGGTCTCCCGGGTGTATGTCATGCAACTTTTGGCCCCGGTGCAACCAATATTGCGACCGGCATAGGCGGAGCTCTTCTTGACAGATCTCCTGTCATTGTAATGACCAGTGAGATCAATGACCGCATGATATGCCGAACAACGCAGATGAACATAAATCATCAGAAGCTCTTTGAACCGATCACAAAAGCTACCTTCAGATTAAATGCCGGCAACGCAGGGGAAGTTTTGCATAAAGCGTTCAAAATCTGCAGGGAAGAATATCCCGGTCCGGTTCATATAGGATTGCCGTCTGATATTGCCGGAATTGAGATGGAGGATTTATCAGGCACTTTTTCTGATTCCAGTATGCAGGAACACAATAATGATACAGAGAAGATAGCCTCCCTCCTGGCTGAATCACGAAGGCCTCTCCTAGCTATAGGGCTGACGGCAATGCGGCTTGGTATAAGGACACAATTGCTTTCTTTCCTTGAAACTTATAAAATCCCTGTCGTTATAACCCCGATGGCAAAAGGAGTGTTACCCGAGCAGCACCCCTCTTATACAGGCGTTCTGTTTCATGCATTAAGTGATTATCTGGGCGACATTTTTGAAAAGACCGACCTTATTATAGGCCTTGGATATGATCCTGTTGAATATAATTATGAATCATGGATGCCTGATGTGCCGCTCATCCACTTTAACACAACTGAAACAGACCTACCTTCCGGCAATGATGTTCTGCAGTATACAGGACCGCCCGATGAGTGGTTCAGCATACTTTCCGGACTAAATGCAGGTTCTTTGATCTTTGAGCAAGCTGCTGTCATGGGTATACGTGATGAGATATCCTTAGTATTTGAGGGATTTACAAATCATTTCGGACCTGTTATGGCACTTAAGATCCTTCAGGAAGAATTGCCGGATGATTCAATTATTACTGCTGATGTTGGATCGCATGTCCACCTTGCCGGTCAGATGTGGAAAACAGGAAGCAAGGGAAATTTCATAATGTCGAACGGATGGTCAGGAATGGGATTCGGCATTCCGGCAGCCCTTGCTGCCAGGCTTACAAGACCAGCATCCACAGTGGCCTGCATAACAGGTGACGGAGGTTTCCTCATGTCGGCAGGAGAATTAGTAACTGCCAGAAGGTATAACTTGCCCGTAATCATCATAGTACTGTCTGATGGTGAACTTAACCTGATAAAACTGAAACAATCGTGGAAAGATCTTCCAGCCTATGGAACTGTACTATATCATGGTGACCTGTTCGGTTCTGATGTATTCCTCGGATCAAGGGTTCTTAAAGCTGATTCAGATGAAAGCATGCGTAAAGCTGTTGCTCAGGCGCTCTCAATGAAAGAGCCGGTGATCATAAATGCATTGATCGACCCTGATGATTACAAGTGGCTGGTAGTTAAACAATAGGGGGCCGAGCGTCAAAAATTTGCCCTGTGGGCAAATTTAGCGAAGGAGCCAGCCTGCCGCGGTGGAATCAAACACTGTAGCCTGCAGTTATAACTCAAAATTATTTCTTTGGTTTTGCAGCCTTCACCGGTTTCTTTTCAGCTGGTTTCTTTTCGGCTGGTTTCTTTTCGGCTGGTTTCTTTTCAGCTGGTTTCTTTTCAGCTGGTTTCTTTTCAGCTGGTTTCTTTTCAGCTGGTTTCTTTCCTTTTGCCGGCTTTGATTCCGTGACTGTCTTCTTTTCTTTTTCAGCCTTTACAGGTTTGGCTGTTTTTTTCTCAGCCGGAGCTTTATTGACTTCCTTGACTGCTTTTTCCTTCTTAACCTCTTTCACGGGTTTCTCAGCCTTAGTCTCTTTAACTTCCTTTTCCGGTTTATGCTCTTTTACGTCTTTTGCCTCTTTGGCTGGCTTATGTTCCTTAGCTCCTTTCATTTCTTTAGCGGGCTTATGTTCGTGTTTCTTTTCTTCAACGAGTGCTGCTTCCTTTACTACAGGAACTTCGACAACTTCCTTTATCTCCTTTACAGGTTTGGTCTCCTTTTTCTCCTTTGATAGCTTCTTATCCTTCAGTTCAATCTCTCTAACCGGTGCTGCAAGTTTGATGGCTGGTTTATTTTTTTTCTTCCTGGGGCGTCTTATTCCATAGGATCCCATAATGATTTTTCCTCTTCTGGTTTTTTTATCACCTTTTCCCATATTATTTCGTTTTATTAGATTTTAATTATTCCTTGAATGGTGCCGGCAAAGTTAATAATATCATCAAACAAAAGGAAAACAAGGTCGAATATTTATAGTAACTTGCAGCTAAAATAATATAGCATGCCAACATTACAGGATTTAAGACTGGCCGTTCTGATAGATGCTGATAATATCCCTTTCAGCAATGTTAAAGGAATGATGGGAGAGATAGCCAAGTATGGAACTCCAACATTTAAAAGGATTTACGGAGACTGGACCAAGCCGACGGTTGCAGGATGGAAGTCCGTCCTGCTTGAAAACGCAATAACACCGGTTCAGCAGTACAGCTACACGCAGGGCAAAAACGCCACTGACTCGGCAATGATAATTGATGCAATGGATATACTTTATTCAGGCAAAGTTGACGGTTTTTGCATTGTTTCAAGCGATAGTGACTTTACCAGGCTTGCCACCAGGCTGAGAGAGGCAGGGATGAAAGTGATAGGTCTCGGTGAGCGTAAAACACCTTCCCCCTTCATTATTGCATGTGATAAATTCATTTATATTGAAATCTTAAGCTCATCCTCGCAGGAACAATATCCTTCAAAGAAGAAAGGCGGAAAGCCTGTGAGGCAGGTAACTAAAAACAAGGAAACCGAACAGCAGATCCAGGCAAGAAAGACGAAACAGCTTATTTCTGCTTCGATCACCGACCTTGCTGATGAAAACGGATGGGCTTATCTCGGGGACGTCGGCAACCTGATCCTTAAAAAGCAGCCTGACTTTGATCCCAGGAATTTCGGATTTACCAAACTTACACCTTTAATAAAATCCTTCGATTTCGAAATTGATGAGCGAGACTCCGGACAGAATAATATAAAACACATCTATATAAGGAACAGAAAGTGATTTTAGTTTTGTGATTATAACTGAATAGTTATTAGTTATTTGTGGTTGGTTATTATTAAGCGGAAGTTATGATAGTCAGGCATAAAAAATGAATATATCTTTTAATGTCTCGATTAAACAGATACCTTATTTTAAGCTTCCTTCTAACTTTAAGTATATGCACTAATGCTCAGCGGCAAAAGGTAAGAACCTATTATGAAGATGGGAAATTAGAATCTAAAGGTTCAGTTTATACTTATCCTATATATCTTGATAACAAAACCATTCCCAAGAAATGGAGGATCCTATATGAAATACAAAAAAAGGAGAAACAATGGAAATACTGGTACCGGAGCGGGCAATTAAGCAGAGTTGAAAATTATAAACTGGTTATTGACAAGAATTATTATGACCTTCCTGATGGAGAATGGATATATTTCAATGAATCAGGAACAAAGTACAATGAGGAAACATATTCCAACGGCGTTCTGATCAGTTCAACAAGGGAAATTTATAACGACAATCAGTTAGCAGGTAAAGTATCCCTTAATTATGGAATCAGTGATACAACTCTGTATTTGCCATTTAACAAGGGAAATAACCTGATTTTAAATCCTGATTTTGATTTCTTCTATTATAAGCCTGAACTTATAACTTATGAAGGTAAGAGCAAGATTGAAGAATGGATGCCATTTTGGGTTACTCCGGGTGAATATACTCCTGATTTCATCAGTAGCTTAAGATATATTGATGCAATTAGTTATTTCTACCTGTTTGATATGCCTTTGCCTGATAAATTCCAATATGTTGGAATTGCACTTTACAAGGAATCTGAAGATTATTCAGAATATATACAAGGCAAACTTATTTCCCCATTAACTGGAGGTAAAAAGTATTGTTTGCGTACATCTGTGAATCTTTGTTCATATTCTAAATTTACGGCAAACAGACTTGCTTTTACTTTATCAGCTTCCCCGGTTTTGGTGGATAGTAAAAATGAAAGTACATTTTCGCCTCAAATAACTTTCACTGAATTGCCAGTTGATACCAAACATTTTAAAACTATGTGCAATTACTTCATTGCTGATGGTGGAGAACAGATAATAACAGCAGGAAGATTTTCTAAATCCGAAGATTTAATCCTTAACAAAAGAGATAATATTCCTCAGAGTGCATTCGGACTTGAAAAAGCCGCATATTATTTGGTTGATAATATTGAGCTCTTTGAAATACAGGATACTAACGAATGTTATTGTATAAATAAAATCCTTCCTTCTGATTCACTTATTACAAATCCAGAAGAAATATATGAGACTGATTTAAACAAACTCAATCAGGGTATTCCGGTTGTACTTAAAAATGTAAACTTCGAGTTTGACAGTTACAAGATATTATATAGTTCAGAAGATATCCTTAATTCCTTGCTGCAATATTTAAATAATAATCCCGGTATCAGGATTAATATTGAAGGTCACACTGATGATATTGGGACAGATGATTACAACCTTGAATTATCAATTAATCGAGCAAAGGCTGTTTGTAATTGGCTAATTAATAAAGGTATAGATTCTATGAGATTAAGTTATTCCGGATATGGAAAGAGTCGTCCTCTTCTTAATAATACTGAAGAAAGACACAGAGTTCTAAACAGAAGAGTAGAGGTAAGAATTATATACGATCTGATTGAAAAATAACACTTTATAAGCTTTTCCAATCCAAATCACACAAAAATCCTCCAAAAAGTAACTTAATTCCAATATATTATGCCATAATATTTTTTGTTTCCAAAAAAAAAACAGACCTTTGACACTGTTTTAATAACATATTTAATATTTGAATTATGAACATTTACGTTGGAAGTCTTCATTTTAAAATGAATGAAGCAGAATTAAGAGAACTATTTGAAGAGTATGGCGAAGTAGCATCTGCAAAGATCATTTTTGACAAATACTCTGGGAAAAGCAAAGGATTTGGTTTCGTTGAAATGCCCAATGAAGCTGAAGCTAAAAAAGCCATTGAAGAACTTAATGGTAATGAAATTCAGGGCAGAAAGATCATTGTTAACGAATCCATTGAAAGAGCTGACAGAAAAAGAGATTTCAGAGGTGGTAATCCCGACCGCAGAGGTCCTGGCGGAGACAGAAGGGATAACTAAATCATTAAAAAAATTTAGAAACTATGAAAGGCACTGTTAAATGGTATGACAGAGTGAAAGGTTATGGTTTCCTTCAGACTGAAGATAATAAAGATATCTTCGTTCATCGTTCTGGTCTGGAGGTTCCTCAATCTGAGCTTGAAGCAGGCCAGACTGTTGAATTTGAAATTGAACAGAGAGAAAAAGGGCCTGTGGCCATTAAGGTAAAAAAAGCTGAATAATCTTCTTACCGGGATCAATAATAAAGAGGCTGTAAAAATATTACAGCCTCTTTTTTGCCCCTAAATCTGTCAGATCAGTTTCCAGGGTGCACGGTATTCATATTGAAGAAGTTTTGTTGCTGCACCATCGGTATCATCAACAAAAGTCTCGGTTGCCGGATCCCATTTAATGGTTCTCTTCAGTTCGCAGGCAATATTCCCAAGCGTACAAACAGTACAGCTGCTATGACCAACCTCAACAGGGACGACAGGGTCCAGGCGCGATCTTACAGCCTCAATGAAGTTAACCTGGTGAGGTATTCTCGTTTCATAAGGCACATTCGGATCTTCTGCTATTGGTTCGGCAGGCATGAATTTCGGATCAGAAGCGTTAAAGAAGCCTCTTGATACCTCAATCCAGCCATTTTCCCCGATGAATTTCACACCTTTTGTCTTCTCTTCATTGAATGGTTCTGATGTCATTACAACACCATTTGCATATTTCCACATAATAAACTCAGTACCATCTCCGATAGGAGAAATTTCCACCGGTCCGCTCTTATCCATGCCAAGTCCCCACTGTGCAATATCAAACATGTGGGCACCCCAGTCAGTTGTAAATCCTCCGCCCATAGGCTTATACCATCTCCATCCTCCCCAGAATTGTTCATTTTGCTCGGGATCCAGAGTTATTGGAGGATCAAGCTGACTGTTGTAATGAATCGTAGCCGGAAGCGGGCCAAGCCACAGATCCCAGTTAAGATCAGCAGGTATTGGTTCTTCGGGCAGGTTATATGGTATAGGTGGTGCTCCAACATAAGCATTTACCAGGGTAATCTTCCCAAGAGAACCTGATTGTACCAGTTTAACAGCATGCTGGAATTCAGCGCTGGAACGCTGCTGGCTTCCCAGACCAAATACCCTTCCTGTTTCACGGACAACTTTTTTAAGCTCCTGTCCTTCCCTGATGGTGAGCGTCATAGGTTTTTCGAGGTAAACATCCTTGCCTGCCTTTAATGCTGCAATGGCAATCATGGCATGTGAATGATCGGGAACAGCAATGACAACAGCATCAATTTCCTCTATTGCTAAAAGATCCTGATACTTTTCGAAAGTTGTAACGCTTGCTTTTGTTCCTGTCTTGGCATAAAAAGCATTTACCCGTTTCTCAAAACGTTTCCTTTTGATCCCGTAGACATCACATCCGGCGATTGCCTGGACTCCCTTTACCTGCATAAATCCATTGAGCAAGAACATTGACTGTTGTCCCGGACCAATGAATCCCAGGCGAATGATGTCGTCGTCTTTTGGTTTTGCCTTGCAACCGGTAAGACCGGGGAGAATTGCTACGCCAGCCGCACCTGCTGCTGCAGCGGTCAGGAACTGGCGTCGTGACCATAACTTTTTCTGTTTGTTCATACTACTCTGTGTATTAATGATTTGTTAATTTATAAGATCTTGCAAAATCGCAGGAGTTATAAAATTAAGTTTTTTTCAATAATTAATATACAATGAGAATAAGATTATGGACGATTTTTTCAGAATCTTCCGAAAATTGAATATTTCTCAGTATTGCAATATATTGACGAATACAGGAACAGACCATTGACATTAGTAACCATCTTTCTTTCAAGATGCAGTACAGGCTGGTTTTTCTTAAGATGAAGGAGAGAGCTTGTTTTTAAAGATGCGGGTATGGCTTTTATTCTCTGCTCCCCTCCTTTTATTTCGATATGATAATGTTCCCTGAGAATCTTGAATAACGATCTGTTTTCAAACTGCCTTGATGTTATTCTTGGGAGATTGATATTGGCAATATAGCTTATATCATAAAATATTGGAATGTCGTCGAGCAGGCGGAGTCTCTCCATGTATATGCATCCGGACTCCTTCTCCAGTTGAGACAGGGGAAACATGAAGTCATTGTTCCATGAAATGAGAACAGGCTTAACGATTATCCGTGTTTTAAGGTTCCTGTTCCCGACTGCAGATGTGGTTCCCGATACAGACAGGATACCTATTTCCCGCGGAAGATGATGCACTATGCTGCCCTTGCCCTGGTGTTTCGTTATATATCCGTCATTGGCCAGTGTGCTTAGAGACTGCCTCACTGTCGGCCTTGTCATACCGTATAGCTGACACAATTCATTTTCAGATGGAAGCAGGTCGCCTTCTTTGTAGATCCCTTCAGTAATATGCTTCCTGAGAATCTCGTATAGCCTTCTGTGCTGAGGCAAATTCCTTGATGGCGTCATGACAGGAAATATTTTTTGTAAATATATCATATTTTACTTGTAAATACAAGTATTTTATTTTATTTTTGTAATTCCTGATTTACAATAAGATATCTTTCTATGAAATAAATTCCATTCTACATATAATAACAAGTAAACCACCAACCACCAACCACCAACCACCAACCACCAACCACCAACCACCAACCACCAACCACTAACCACTAACATGGCCATTCCAGTTACAATGCCAAAGCAGGGACAGTCCGTAGAAACCTGCATCATCACCCGATGGTTTAAAAACAAGGGAGACAAGGTTTCCACAGGAGACATTCTCTTTTCTTATGAAACCGATAAGGCAGCATTCGAAATGGAATCTCCGGGTGAAGGCATCCTCCTTGATACATTCTTCGATGAAGGTGCTGAAGTACCCGTACTTATAAACGTTGCAGCCATCGGCCAGCCCGGAGAAGACATCAAATCCCTGTACCCGGGAAGCACCCTGGTAAAAGAATCCGGTCCGGCAACAAAACCTGAACAGGGTTCCGGACATGAAACCGGAAAGGTACTGATAGCTGCCTCCCCTTCAGATTCAAGGATCAGGATATCCCCAAGGGCCAGGATTCTTGCAAAGGGAAAAGGAATAAATTATACCAATCTCCAGGGATCAGGACCAAACGGGAGGATTGTACTAACCGATATTGAAAAAGCTTCATCCGGAGCTGTTCAATTTGATAAAATGGTCTCTTCAGACGGTAAGAATTATTCAGAACTGCCTTTGAGCAATGTCCGCAGGCTGATAGCAAAAGCCATGCATACTTCACTTCAAAGCTCAGCCCAGCTGACACATCATATGAGCGCTGACGTCCGCAAGCTTCTTGAAGCAAGACGTAAAATCAAGGAAGGGTTGGCCTCCGGAAATGCAAGGCAGGATATTAAGCTTAACGATATGATCTGCTGGTGCGTGATACGGGCCCTGGAGAAATTCCCTGAAGCCAACAGCCATTTCCAGGGTGAATCAATCAGAACATTCAATAAAGTTCATCTTGGATTAGCTGTGGATACTCCGCGCGGACTCATGGTACCGGCGGTAAGGAATGCGGGAGAAATGGACCTTGTACAATTGTCCCGGGAGCTGAAATCAACTGCAGATTCATGCCGCAAGGGCAATATAGATCCTGAACTTATCAAAAGCACGGCGGCATCATTCACAGTATCTAATCTTGGAAACTACGGCGTGGAAATGTTCACACCGGTTATCAACCTGCCGCAGGTAGCTATCCTTGGAGTCTGTTCTATTATTAACAGGCCTATCGATCTGGGCAACAACACGTTTGGATTTGTACCATATATGGGATTGTCGCTCACTTATGACCACAGGGCTATCGACGGAGGTCCGGCAACGTTGTTCCTGAGAGAGATAAAAGAGCAGATAGAGAAATTTGAATATAAATGACCCCCCACCCCCCCTGAAGGGGGGTTATCAGAAAAGGAAAAAAGACAATATAAACTACTGACTATAAGATAATTTCATATGCCAAAATGTCAAAACATTAACCCAAAAATTGTACGGAAAGCGCAATTCATTGAATTCGGGAAAATACCTGTAAATCAGTACAATAAATCCATCGCTGATGAAAAGAAGAATTTCAGCAATGATGATCTCCTGAGAATATTCCGTGACATGGCAATTATCCGGGAATTTGAGACCATGCTCAACCTTATTAAAACAACAAATGAATATAACGGGATAAAATATAATCATCCCGGACCGGCTCATCTTTCAATCGGACAGGAAGCCTCTGCAGTAGGGATGGCTTATAATCTTGATGTGGACGATTATATCTTCGGATCACACCGGAGTCATGGAGAGATACTGGCAAAGGGATTATCGGCAATCAACAAGCTGAACGATGACGATCTCTATTCAATAATGAGCAATTACTTCAGCGGAAGCACCCTCAAAGTTGTCGAAAAAGGATTCCAGGGAAATATCAGCGAACTGGCAATAAATTTCCTGTTATATGGAGCCCTGGCTGAGATCTTTGCCAGGGAAAACGGTTTTAATAAAGGTTTGGGCGGTTCAATGCATGCCTTCTTCACTCCTTTTGGAATTTATCCCAATAATGCTATTGTAGGCGGATCAGGAGATATTTCAGTCGGTGCCGCACTGTATAAGAAAATAAACAGGAAGCCTGGTATTGTGGTATGTAATATCGGCGACGCCTCCCTGGGTTGCGGCCCGGTATGGGAGGGTATTTGCTTTGCAACCATGGATCAATACAAAACACTCTGGGATGGTGAATACAGAGGCGGATTGCCTTTGATATTCAACTTTATGAATAACCTGTATGGCATGGGCGGACAGACTATGGGCGAGACCATGGGCTTTAATATTCTGGCACGCATAGGGGCAGGTGTCAATCCCGAAATGATGCATGCAGAACGTGTTGACGGATACAACCCTCTTGCTGTCATTGATGCATTCAAACGCAAGAAGAAGCTTCTCAGCGAAAAGAAAGGACCTGTCCTTCTTGATACACTTACTTACAGAATTAGCGGGCATTCACCATCCGATGCTTCATCGTACAGATCGAAGGAAGAAATAGAGGCCTGGCAAAAGGAGGATTCAATAATTTCATTTGGTAATTCACTGGTCAGCGCAGGAATAGAAAAGCAGGACCATCTTGACGATATAAGACATGACATTGCTGAACTGATTTCACATATTCTGAAGCTTACAGTCGATGATCATATTTCACCCCGGCTGGATCTTGACATTGATCCTGACGCTATTGGTAAAATGATGTTCTCAAACGGATCGGCCATCAAAATGGAAGAAGCCATTCCTGAAGTACTTTTGCCTCTTGAAGAGAATCCCCGGGTAAAATCAATAAAGAATAAGGAGAGATTCTTTAAGGATAAAGATGGAAAGCCCGTTTCCAAAGCAAAATTATTCCAGCTTCGTGACGGGATCTTTGAAGCTGTCATTGACCGTTTCTACAAAGATCCCACTCTTGCTGCCTGGGGTGAGGAGAACCGCGATTGGGGCGGAGCATTTGCAGTATACCGCGGACTGACAGAAGCTCTCCCCTATCACCGCCTGTTCAATTCCCCTATTTCTGAAGGTGCAATAGTAGGGACTGCCATCGGTTACGGGATGTGCGGCGGAAGAGTTATTGCTGAGATCATGTACTGCGATTTTCTTGGAAGATCAGGAGATGAAGTCTTCAACCAGCTCCCCAAGTGGCAGGCTATGAGCGGTAATTTAATAAAGATGCCGGTGGTAATAAGGGTTTCAGTCGGTTCAAAATATGGCGCCCAGCATTCACAGGACTGGTCGTCACTGACTGCTCATATACCTGGATTGAAAGTCGTATTCCCGGCAACACCCTATGATGCCAAAGGATTGATGAATGCAGCATTACAGGGAACTGACCCGGTTATCTTCTTTGAGAGCCAGAGGATTTATGATGTCGGAGAGATGTTCCATTCAGAGGGCGTACCTGAAGGATATTATGAGATACCTATTGGCGAACCAGATATTAAACGTTCAGGAAATGATATAACAATACTTACAATAGGCGCTACGTTATACCCGGCAATTAAAGCTGCTGATACTCTTAAGCAGGTTTATGGTCTGAATGCAGAGGTGATTGATGCCAGGACACTGGTACCGTTCAATTATCAGCCTGTCATTGAATCAGTTAAGAAGACCGGGAGGATCATCCTTGCCAGTGATGCCTCATCCAGGGGATCATTCCTGAAAGAGATGGCCCAGACAATCACCGAACTGGCTTTCGACTATCTTGACGCTCCTCCTGTGGTCGTCGGCTCACGGAACTGGATCATTCCTGCTTTTGAAATGGAAGAGTATTTCTTCCCTCAGCCTGATTGGATACTGGATGCAATTCATGAAAAGATCGTTCCGCTTAAGGGGCATGAGCCAAAACGCGACTTCTCGGATGATAAAATTATAAAGCTAAATAAAGAGGGAGTATAGTTTTACGAAGATTAATAACATATGAAATCCAATCTTCCTTTTAATATCTTTACATATAATTAAGTACATGAAGAAGAATCAGAAATTTAAAAAGCAGCGGAAAGAGGTTGCCCGCTTTATGAAACGTCTTTATCGCCTGGGGCTTACGACTACCTCTGGCGGAAATATTAGTCTCCGGGTATCTGAAGATAGAATTGTGATAACTCCATCTGCAACTGACAAAGGATGCATGAAATGGAAGGAGGTTGGTATAATGTCAATTCTTGGTGAAAACCTGACTCCTGACCTTAAGCCGTCAATTGAATTTACCCTTCATCTTAACATTTATAAAAAGAGAAGCGATGTATCTGCCATCGTCCATGCCCACCCGGTATTTGCATCATCGTTCACAGCAATGAAATGCGAAATCAATACCAGTCTTACAGCTGAAGCCAGGGCAATATGCGGAACACCGAGGTTCGTACCCTATGAGTTAATGGGATCGCAGGAACTTGCTGATGTTGCTGCTGAAAATTCAAAAGACGCCGATATCCTTCTGCTTGAAAACCATGGCATACTCACTACCGGTACGGATCTGTTAAAAGCATTTGATAAACTGGAAGTCCTTGAAAATGCAGCAAAAATGACATTGGTTGTTGAGATGAAAGGGAAGAAAAGCATGCTTAGTCCTTCAAGAATACGCGAAATTGATAGGCTATTCAGGTAATAAACCAAATCTTATTCGATGACAAAATACTTCCTTGCCGGTTTTCCATCTTATGAGGAGCTGATCAAAACTATGAATGGCGCCAAAGTTCCGGTTTACAGGGAAGCCAACGGACATATTCATACTCCATATTCATTCAGCTCCTTTGAAAATCTTGAGGCTGTTTTCTCCATGGCAAAAGATGAAGGAATAGCAGCCCTGGGCATAAACGATTTTTTTGTGACCGATGGTTATGATCCATTTTACTTTGGGTGCCTCAATAACAATATTTTTCCACTATTCAATATTGAATTCATAGGCTTGCTGAAGAAAGAACAAAAGGCAGGTATAAGAATCAATGACCCTAATAATCCGGGAAGGATATACTTCTGCGGCAAAGGACTGGACTATCCCTTCAAACCAGGGTGGCGGGATAGAAGACGTCTGAATAAAGTAATTAATGAGAGCCAGAACCAGGTCAGGACAATGATTGATAATCTCAACAACCTCATTGAGCCTGTAAATCCTTCGCTTACATTCACTTTTGAAGAGATAAAAAATAAATATGCCCGTGAGCTGGTTCGTGAGCGTCATCTGGCTAAAGCTGTCAGGGTCATTGCTATGAAGAATTTCAGTACAGATGAGGAACAGATCGGATTTATTGAGACTCTTTATGGAGTGAAAAAGACAAAAACAGGTCTGAGCAATCCGGCTGCCCTTGAAAACGAGATCCGGTCAAACCTTTTAAAAGCCGGCGGTGCAGCATTTGTCAAGGAAGACGAAAACTCTTTCCTGAACCTGAAAAAGATCATCAGGATAATTGTCAATACAGGAGGAATACCCTGTTATCCTGTTCTTCTTGATGATCCGTCTGGAAAATTTACTGAATTTGAAAATGATGCCGAAAAGCTTTATTCCTCCCTGTCTTCACTTGGGATAGGCTGTATTGAGCTGATACCCGGCAGAAATGACCAGGCTATTCTGAAAGATTTTGTTGAGTTCTTTCATAAAAAAGGTTTTGTAATAACATTCGGCACAGAGCACAATACACCCGAGCTTATCCCTTTGACTGTTTCATCAAGAGGTTCTGTACCGCTTGATGAATCACTTAAGAAAATTGCATGGGAAGGGATCTGCATTATTGCTGCGCACCAGTACCTGAGGGCGCAAAGCCGGCAGGGGTATGTTCTTGACGATGGTACCCTGAGCCTGGATCAAAAAAACGGGCTGGCAAAGCTTGGACGGATGGTAATTGAGTACTTTTTAAACAGAAGTGACTATGAATCAGGAAATTAAAGATCTGATTGAAATATCAAGGTTTTATGGCAGTAAAAAAGATTTCGTGATTGCCGGAGGAGGGAATACATCTTTCAAGGATAACAGTACCATCTGGATAAAGGCAAGCGGATACCCTCTGGCAGAACTGACAGAAGCGGGACTGGTTGCCTTAAACAGGGAAAAACTGCATGTGATAGCAGCAAAAAGCTATGACGAAGACCAGGTAAAAAGAGAAGAACAGGTAAAAATAGATCTCTTTAAATGTATCATTGATCCATCTCAGAACATACGTCCATCGGTTGAGACTTCCTTGCATGAACTGATACGATACAAATTTGTTGTTCACCTCCATCCTTCGCTTGTCAATGGTGTCCTGTGCAGCAGGAGTGCAAAGAGCTTCATTAACCAGCATTTCGGTGAAAAGGTACTTTTTGTTCAATATACTGATCCGGGTTATACTCTTTTCAAAAAGCTTGAAAAGGAGATATTGATTTACAGGGAAAAATTCCAGGGCGATCCCAGGATCATCTTCCTTGAGAACCATGGTGTTTTCGCCGGAGCAGATTCAACATCAGAGATCAAAGACATTTATAAGGAAATTATTTCAACCATCGAAAAACAGATCACACCAATTTCAGATAACGAACAGCTTCCATATAATCCATTGCTGCATAAGGTGCTGCCGGTAATCCGTATCCTGCTTTCTGACGGGAAGTCCACAGTTATAAGATACAGGCATAATACATTGATTTCCAAGTACTATACTAATCAGCAGGAATTCCACAAAATCTCACTTCCTCTTATTCCGGATATAATTGTCTACTGTAAGTCAAGATTTCTATATATTGAGCATTCATCAACTGCTGAAAAGATCATAGATTCTTTTAAAAATCAGCTCCCTCGCTTCATGAATGAGTACGGGTATCTTCCCAAAGTAGTTATAATAAAGGATATGGGCGTCTTTGCCATCGGCGAGACCTGCTCAGCAGCAGAGACTACCCTTGATGTTTATGAAGATCTTATCAGGATTTGCCATTATGCCTTGCAGTGCGGGGGTATAAAATTCCTTTCACCCGAGCAGGTTGCTTTTATTGATCAGTGGGAGGTTGAGAATTACAGGAGAAAGATCACAACCCAGGATAACAGCAACAACAGACATGCAAATAAAATTGCCATCGTTACAGGAGGAGCACAGGGATTTGGCGCAGGAATAGCTGAAGCTCTCTGCAGGCTAAGCATCAATGTTGTGATCGCTGATCTGAACGAGGAGGCAGGAAATAACCTGGTATCCAGACTGATGACTGAAAAATCATCAGGCAAGGCAATCTTTGTCAGGACTGACGTTTCAGATCCTGAATCGGTCAGGGAGATGATAGCTTCGACAGTAAGCGAATTCGGAGGCCTTGATATCATGATCAGCAATGCGGGTATTTTGAAAGCTGGTGGTCTGGATGAGATGGAACCGGACGTATTTTCGAAGGTCACAGGCATTAATTACAACGGTTATTATTATTGTACAAAGTATGCGTCTGAGGTTATGAAGCTTCAGAACCTTGAGAAACAGGGTTATTTTACCGACATCATCCAGATCAATTCCAAATCGGGGCTTCGCGGCAGCAACCGCAACTTTGCCTATTCCGGAGCAAAGTTCGGGGGCATAGGGCTCACTCAGTCCTTTGCCATGGAGCTGGCTCCCTACAGAATAAAAGTCAATTCCATATGCCCGGGAAATTTCTATGAAGGGCCGCTGTGGTCTGATCCACAAAACGGATTGTTTGTCCAGTATCTGAATACTGGGAAGGTTCCTGGTGCCAAAACGATTGAAGATGTAAGAAAATATTATGAAGAACAGGTACCAATGAAACGTGGCTGCAGACTTGATGATGTAGTGAAAGCTCTTCTTTATATCATTGACCAGGAATACGAAACAGGGCAGGCAGTTCCGGTGACAGGGGGACAGGTGATGTTGGGATGAGAAAATGGAGGGGGAGAGGGCGTGAGGGGGAGAAAGGGAGAAAAAGAAATGAAATGAAGACAAAAGCAGTAAGAATATACGGGAAGAAAGACCTGAGACTTGAGGAGTTTGATCTTCCGGAGATGAAGGAAGATGAGATCCTGGCCCGGGTTATCTCCGACAGCATCTGCATGTCATCGTACAAGGCAGCCCTGCAGGGCGCTGAACATAAGCGTATTCCTGATGATATAAATATCAATCCGACAATCATCGGTCATGAATTTGCCGGAGTATTACTAAACGTGGGAAGCAAATGGAAACATAAGTTCCGTGAAGGACAGAAATTCACTATTCAGCCTGCAATGGCCCACACCGGAACCCTTAATGCGCCAGGTTATTCATACCGCTACATCGGCGGAGATGCAACACACATAATCATATCGGATATCGTAATGGAAGCCGATTGCCTTTTACCATATGATGGAGAAGGATGGTTCCCGGCCTCGCTTTCTGAACCCATGTCATGTATTGTCGGCGCTTTTCATGCCAGCTACCATGTACCGCCCGGAACATATAAGCACGAGATGGGCATCAGGCGGGGAGGCAGAATGGCAATACTTGCGGGTGTGGGACCCATGGGACTCGGAGCTATAGATTATGCCATTCACCAGGACCGTAAGCCTTCTATGATCGCAGTTACAGATATTGATAACAACCGGCTCTCAAGGGCAGCCTGTCTTTTCCCTCCTGAACGGGCTGAAAAAGAAGGCATTAAGCTGATCTATATAAATACTTCAAAGGTGACTGATCCCGTGAAGCATCTGCGTGATCTTACAGGCGGAAGCGGATTTGATGATGTTTTTATCTTTGCCCCGGTCAAGCAGGTTGTGGAACAGGGTGATGCCATCCTCGGATTTGACGGGTGTCTGAATTTCTTTGCCGGACCAACAAATCCTGAGTTCAGGGCAGAATTTAATTTCTATAATGTCCATTATGCATTTACCCATATTACAGGAACATCGGGAGGAAATACTGATGATATGCGTGAATCGCTGAAGCTTATGGGTGAAGGCAGGATAAATCCGGCTGTAATGATAACTCATATAGGCGGGCTTGATGCTGTGGCAGATACGACGCTTAACCTGCCTCATATCCCAGGAGGTAAAAAGCTTATTTATACAAATATCTCAATGCCGTTGATTTCGCTCTATAAGCTCGGGGAAATGGGAGCCCATAATATATTATACGCAGAATTGCATAAAATTGTTTCAAAAAACGGCTACATCTGGTCGGTTGAAGCAGAGAGATACTTGCTGGCAAACGCAAAACCTATCTGACCCCCCATCCCCCCTGAAGGGGGGCTATAAACCAATAAAATAATGATTTAGATGTCAATGGGTTTCAACCCCCCTTTAGGGGGGCTTGGGGGGTATTCAGGAAGAGAAAAACTACTTAACTTTTCTGGCAAATTCCTGAGATATATAGTTTTCATAACTCATGCAGACATCACTTGCAAAATCAACCCCGGAAGCAACGATCTTTGACCACTCCTCCTCTCCTATTTTAACAAGCTGGTCCCTGGTGATGTGGTTGCGGTAAACTGCCTTGATCATCCCGGCATTGAAATTATCTCCGGCACCTATTGTGCTTACTGCCTTTATTTTCTTTACAGGGAATCTGCCCGAGAAAGAGACAGTCCTGACATGGACACTCTCTGAGCTGGCAGTATAAACCAGGCAGGGACAGTATTTGCTGACTATTTTCCAGGCTTCGTCAGGTGTGTGTGCGATTTCTGTGGTTATGGCATAAATAGATCCGCATAATACTATATCATCCTTCCTTATCACAGGGAAAGTCATTTCGAGTCTCTTTGACGGATAGTTTTTATAAAATGTGTAGCTGGCATCATTCTTTTCATTAAGTACAGCTATCGCCAGCGCCGTCTTGCCATCCTTGTAATGATCCACATAGGTTGTCCCCACACCGTTTTCATGCAAAAACTTGTCAATCATGCTTCCTACGTCATCATCGGCATATTCGCTGATAAGATAAACGGGCAATGCTATACGTCCCAGCGAAACAGTGCTGTTTAGCATTGCCCCTCCGGGCTTGGCTGCCTGAGGCTGACTGTTCTTAAAGATTATATCAAGAAGGGTTTCTCCTATGCCGTAGATATTTCTCATAATATTCTATTCAATCGTGAATATACATAATTTTTTGAAAGGTACAAAGGTGCAACGGCATAACGGTACAAAGGTGCAACGGTACAAAGGTGCAACTGCGATTGTTTTTATTAAATAATATAGTGATTTCGCTACATTTGTAAAAACTAATGCTGAAGAGATGAAAGCGATGATGCTTACAGGGATACGGCAAATGGAGATGAAAGAGGTTCCGGATCCGGTTATTTCGAATCAGATGGACGTGAAAATAAGGATATCGGTGGTCGGGGTATGCGGATCGGACATTCATTATTATACCCGGGGAAATATCGGATCTCAGGTTGTCAGGTATCCATTTACAGTCGGTCACGAAGGCGCAGGTGTTGTGGTGGAGACAGGTTCCGGGGTAAAGAGGGTGAAGCCGGGCGATTCAGTAGCAATTGAACCGGCAATATCATGTCATGAATGCGATCAGTGTCTTGCAGGAAGACCTCATACATGCAGGAAACTCAGATTTTTAGGATGTCCGGGGCAGGCTGAAGGCTGCCTGTCGGAATATATTGTGATGCCTGAAGAGAGTTGTTTCCCTCTCACAGGAGGGCTTACCAAGGATCACGGATCCATTTCAGAACCGCTTTCCATCGGGATCTATTCCGTAAAAAAAGCAGGTGATATAAGAAGAGCCCGGATCGCTATACTTGGATTCGGTCCGATAGGGATGAGTGTTCTCCTTGCAGCAAAAGCCCAGAGCGTTAAAAATATTTATGTTACCGATAAGATAGATGAACGTCTTGTTATAGCCGGTAAGGAAAGCATGACTTTTACCGGGAATCCGCTGAAGAAGAATATTGCTGAATGGATAAAGAAGGAAGAGCCCCTTGGCCTTGATGCCGTATTTGAATGCTGCGGTCAGCAGGAGGCACTCGACCAGGCAGTAGATATCCTGAAACCGGGAGGAAAGCTGATAGTTGTCGGTATTCCGGAAACCGATCGATGGACATTAGGTGCTGACAGCACCCGCCGAAAGGAAATATCAGTATTCTTTGTAAGACGCGAAGTGGATTGCGTCGGGCCAGCTCTCGAAATGATGAAAGAAGGAAAGATCAATATAAGCAGCATGATAACTCACCGTTTCCCGTTCGTCCTCACAAAAGAGGCGTTCGACCTTGTAGCCGGATACAGCAACGGAGTTATGAAGGCGATGATAGATTTCTAATTCAGCAGATTCCTGTATCTCCCCAGAGCCTCTATAAAATAGTAGTCAGCATAAGTCAGAGGGACATCCACTTCACTCTTTCCCGGGATTGAACCAACACTATGTTTCAGGATAAAATTGCCATTTTCTCCATATTCTGCGCGGTATGCGGATGAGGCAAGGGTCCTCAGCTGTTTTTCAGCAACCTGGAGGTATTTCCTTCCGGATACAGTGTCGGTCATTCTGCTCAGTTCAATAAGAGCTGAGGCCATTATGGCACCTGCAGATGCATCTCTCTTTGCATCCGGAATTTCAGGAGCGTTAAAATCCCAGTACGGTATCATATCTTCGGGCATATTCGGGTGGCTGATCATAAAATCGGCGATATGCACTGCCTGGTTGAGATACCTGTCCAGACCTGTCTCCCTGTACATTACAGTGTATCCATAAAGACCCCAGGCCTGTCCGCGGGACCATACAGATTCATCAGCCGCACCCTGGGCTGTCTGCTTTACCTGCACTTTTCCTGTAATAGTGTCATATGAAACCACATGATAAGAACTATAATCAGACCGGAAATGGTTTTTTAATGTCGTGTCTGCATGAGAGACACAGATCTTATAGTAGCTGGAATCACCTGAAATACTAAATGCCCACATCAGGAATTCGAGGTTCATCATGTTATCAATTATCACCGGGCATTGCCAGTTCCTGCTGGTTCCCCATGACTGGATACATCCGATGACCGGGCGGTAACGTGTTGATAATGCCTTTGCACCGGCAAGCAGTATTTCTTCATAACTCTCATTGCCAGTGAGCCTGAACCCGTTACCAAAGCTGTTGTAAAGCATAAATCCAAGATCATGTGTGCCGGTGTTGTCTTTCTCTTTTTCTATTCTTGATGTCATCAGCATAGCGGCATCTTTTATCTTTTCATCATTTGAGTACTCGTACAGGTACCACAAACTTCCCGGGAAAAATCCTGAGGTCCACCATCCTGATCCGGCAGTTACAAGGGCACCTGCTGAATCAATTGTCCTTGGCAGAAGGTCAGGCATATCCTTCATAACCTCAGTCATCAGGGTGTATTGCTTTACAGAGAAAGCGAGCGATTCATCAATAATCTTTTCAATTGGCTCCTGCTTTCTGCATGATGGAAAAGCAATCATGCATAAGATGGCCGGTATTAATATGGATTTTTTCATCTGGTAAGTATCAACGCATTACTCTTCCCGATGTGTCGCCTTTCATCAGCTGTTCAACCTCCTGCACGGTTACAAGGTTGAAATCGCCATGAATGGTATGTTTAAGGCATGAGGCTGCGACGGCAAAATTAAGGGTTTTCTGATCATCATCAGGATAGGCTAACAATCCATAGATCAGTCCTGCCATGAATGAGTCGCCCCCGCCTACCCTGTCAACAATATGGGTGATCTGGTAAACAGGAGCTTCAAGGAGTTCCTTCCCGTCATAAAGCACACCCGACCAGGTGTTATGGTCAGCGCTTATAGAGCCGCGCAGGGTAATGATTATTTTCTTTGCCTGGGGAAATTGTTTTTTAAGCTTCCTGCAGACTGATTCATAACTTGCTGCTTTCACATCTCCGCGGAAGACATCAGCGCCTTCCGGTTTAATTCCAAATACTTTTTCGGCATCTTCTTCATTGCCAAGAATAATGTCGCATTCCTTCACCATCGCCGGCATCACATCGGAAGCGCTTTTCCCCCATTTCCACAGGTTTTTCCTGTAGTTAAGGTCGCAGGAAATAATAATGCCATGCTTTTTAGCTGCAACTATTGCTTCCTGACAAACTGCAGCTGCACCCTTTGAAATTGCAGGAGTGATGCCTGTCCAGTGAAACCAGTGTGTTTCTTTAAAGACATTATCCCAGTCAATCATACCGGGAATAATATCTGCAATTGATGAATGAGCCCTGTCATAAATTACCTTGCTTGGCCTTGATACAGATCCGGTCTCAAGAAAATAGATCCCAAGTCTTTTACCTCCCCTCATAATATAATTCGTTCCGACTCCATGTTTCCTCAGGTCCATTATGACTGAATTGCCAAGATCGTTATCGGGAAGACGAGTCACAAATTCTGCGTTCAGGCCGAAATTAGCCAGGGAGACTGCAACATTGGCTTCTCCTCCTCCAAATGAAGCGCAATAGGAGGTCACCTGTGAAAACCGCTGATGCTCAGGTGTTGCGAGACGGAGCATAATCTCTCCAAAAGTTACAATTTTACTTGTCATGGTGTGATCATTAAATCCGGATTACAAGCTTAAAGTTAAAAATAAAAAAATAAGCGCATGAGGCAGGCTGATTTTTATCTCATGACCAATTGCTTTAGAAATTAAAGAATTCTTGCTTATCTTGGTTCGTATGGTAAATACTTAGCATATTATTAAAAACTATGAAAAAAATACTGGTTATTGGTAGTTCTAATACCGATATGGTAATTAAGACTGATAAGCTTCCTGCACCTGGAGAAACAGTCCTTGGCGGAACATTTTTCATGAATCCCGGAGGTAAGGGAGCTAACCAGGCTGTTGCTGCTGCTCGGCTTGGAGGGAAGGTTACTTTTATCACCAAAGTCGGGAATGACTTGTTTGGAAGTCAAACCATTGGCATTCTGAAAAAAGAAGGAATTGACACAAAGAACATTGTTAAAGATGAAGACTCCCCTTCAGGTGTTGCACTGATTACTGTCAATTCCGTCGGGGAGAACAATATCGTAGTAGCCCCCGGGGCAAACGGAACTCTTCAGCCCGGTGATATTTCCGGTAATCATTTTTCGGGAGATAAATACGAAATTCTGCTTCTTCAGCTTGAAATTCCCGTTATGACTGTGGAATATGCTGCCCTGACTGCAGCTGAAAATGGAATTAAAGTGATATTAAATCCTGCCCCTGCGCAAAAATTGCACGACTATCTCCTTAAGCATATCTGGCTGATTACACCTGATCAGACTGAAGCTGAAATAATTACAGGAATAAAAGTCACCAATGAATCATCTGCTGAAGCGGCGGCAACAATTTTAAAGAAGAAAGGTGTTAAAAACGTGATTATCACTCTCAGTGAAAAAGGTGCATTCGTAAAATCTGATGAATTCACCGGAATAATCCCCGGGATCAGTGTGGAAGCTGTTGATACGACGGCAGCAGGAGATGTCTTCAATGGTGCAGTTGCTGTTGCTCTTTCTGAAGGTAAAACTCTTGAAGAAGCTGTATTCTTTGCAAACAAGGCTGCAGGGCTCTCTGTTACCCGCCTTGGGGCACAGGCTTCAGCTCCCTATAGAAATGAAATTAAAGATTAATTTCTTGTTGCTGAATCAAATGAAATATCTCATAATTGCCGTTGCAATAGCAGCAATTTTAGTTTCCGGCTGTTCTGCTCCTGAAGAGCCAAAGGTTAAAATTATTTTCGATACTGATCTTGGTCCTGATTATGATGACGTCGGAGCTCTTGCATTCCTGCATTCAATGGCAGACAGCGGGAAGGTGGAGATCCTTGCCACCATTTCATCCAACAAGCATGAGCTGGTTGCACCATCAATCGAAGTCATCAATACCTACTTCGGGAGATCCGATATTGAGATCGGAGCACCAAAGAGTGAAGGTGCCAGTATGGGCGGGTTCCAGCACTGGGCTGATTCGATAGTGGCAAAATATCCGCATAAAATAAATTCAACTTCTGAAGTTCCGGATGCTGTTGCTATTTACCGTAAAATCCTGAGCAATCAGCCTGACAATAGTGTAACAATTGTTACAGTCGGATTTCTGACAAACCTGGGCAACCTTCTGAAGTCAGGTCCGGATGATAGCAGTCCTCTTAACGGAGGGGACCTTGTTTCAAAAAAGGTGAAGCTGCTGGTTTCAATGGCCGGGAAATTTCCCGAAGGAAAGGAATTCAATATTTACGTTGATTCAGCTTCATCGAAATATGTTTATGAAAACTGGCCGGGAGAGATCATTTTTACAGGATTTGAAATAGGATGGGAAATAAGAACAGGTCTCCGGCTGATAAAGTCTCCTGTTACAGGCAGCCCCGTGAAAGATGTATTCAGAATAAGTATTCCGTTATCAGAAGAGGACAAATATGGACGTATGAGCTGGGATGAAACAGCAGTTCTGATCGGCGTTTACGGAACAGAAGGTTTTTTTAATACAGCCAGGGGGAAGATAATTGTATATCCTGATGGCAGCAATGCATGGGAAGATGACCCGGAGGGGAAGCATCAGTATGTAATTCAAAAGATGCCTGTGCCCGATATAGCACGTTTCATTGAAGACAGGATGATGCATATACCTGTTGCCCCCCTGCCCAATACAGGATAAGATTAAGTATAATATGGCTTTATAGCCCCCCTTCAGGGGGGTTGGGGGGTAATCTGAATGTGTAACAAAAACATTATCAATATATTATATGAATAAAGTTTATCCCATTTTAATCCTTCTGTCATCATTTCTGTTGCTGGTTTCATGCAATAACAACCAAAGTGAAGACAGGACAATCAAGCCTGAAGTACTGAAAGATAAGATCGCCGGAGGCTGGGCAGGGAAAATGATTGGTGTTACATACGGCGCCCCGACGGAATTCAGGGCACAGGGCATGATATACGAGGATCCTGTTACCTGGAAACCATCTGATATTAGAGGGAGCATGTGGCAGGACGATATTTATGTACAGCTTACATTCCTGATGTCAATGGATAAATATGGCATTGATGCCCCTTCAAAATTATACCAGGAAATGTTTGCTAAAGCCGGGTATCCCTTATGGCATGCGAACATGCAGGCCCGGAAGAATTATTTCGACAGTATTTTTGCACCGCTTTCAGGAACCCCGGAATATAATATCCATGCTGATGATATCGATTTCCAGATTGAGGCTGACTATATAGGATTCATGTGTCCGGGGATGCCGCAGACTTCCTCTGCAATAGCTGATAAGATCGGACATATAATGAATTACGGGGACGGTGTATATGGAGGCATTTTCATAGCAGCACTTTATGCGGAGGCGTATTTTGAAAGTGATATTAATCTTATTATTGAAAAGGCATTACTATCCATACCGGCTGAAAGCGATTATCATAAGATAGTGAAAGATGTCATCAGGCTTCACGAACACTATCCCGGCGACTGGAGGGCAGCCTGGAAGGAGCTTGAAGATAAGTGGGGCGATGTAGATATCTGCGGCGCGGGTTCTACTTTTAATATTGATGCAAAGCTGAACGGCGCATATATTGTTATGGGATTGCTTTATGGAGAAGGCGATCCGTTAAAAACCCTTGAAATATCTACACGCTGCGGCCAGGATTCTGACTGTAATCCATCCAATGCACTTGCCGTGCTTGGGGTTATGAAAGGATTCAGCGGATTACCTGTTGATATGCAGGAAGGAGTAAAGTCAATGGGCGATTCATTATTCATCCATACGACTTATTCTTTTAATACTGCAGTAGCCAGTACTTTTAAATATGCACTTGACCTGATAACAAAATACGGAGGTATCATCACAGGCAACAAAATCAGGATAAAATCACAGAGTCCGGCTACTCCTGCTCCTGAAGTTGCATTTCCGAATCTCGTATTTGATAAAAGAATATCAGTATTTGATAAAGAATCGTGGTCATTCAAGGGAGAGTGGAAAAACCTTGAATCCAATGACGGAAAAGGGCAGGTAATAAAGCAATCAATATATGCTCAGAGTACAGGTGATGAAATTGAGATTGTTTTTGACGGAACGGGCATTTCCTTGACGGGAAACTGGTTCAGGGATGGCGGTAAAGCAGATGTATTTGTAGATGGAGCGCTCCATCGCAATATAGATACCTATTATTATTTTGCCGGACAGCAGCATGTAGAAACTATATGGCATGTGACTAATCTTCAGCCTGGTGAGCATAAAGTAAAACTAGTTGTCAGCGGTGAAAAACGTCCTGAATCGGAAGGGACAAGAGTATATATAACTGGTGCCACGATTTTTAAAACAGCTCCGAAGAAAAGCGATAACTTTAAATTTTCATTTGAAAAATAATTTAATATGTTCATACCACAAAGTTATTCACTGGCAGTCATTCTCTGCATAATTACCATGATCTGCTGGGGTTCATGGGGTAACACCCAGAAGCTTGCAGGCAAATCGTGGCGATTTGAACTTTTCTACTGGGACTATGTGACAGGGATAGTTCTCTTCGCGCTTCTGCTAGCTTTTACGCTTGGCAGCTTCGGAGAAAACGGACGCAGCTTTTCAGATGATATTGCACAGGCTGATGCGAAGAATATTCTCAGCTCCATGCTTGGCGGAGTAATATTCAATGCTTCGAATATTCTGCTTGTTGCTGCTATGGCAATAGCTGGCATGGCAGTAGCTTTCCCGGTTGGGGTTGGAATAGCACTTGCCCTTGGGGTCATTATCAATTATATTTTTGCCCCGAAGGGTGATCCTGTTATCCTTTTCACCGGTGTAGCGCTGGTTGTAGCTGCAATAATCATAGATGCGCTTGCATATAAAAAGCACAGTTCATCCCAGCAGAAAGTTTCAAAAAAAGGCATCATGCTTTCAGTTTCTGCTGGAATTCTGATGGCTCTGTTCTACAGGTTTGTGGCAAGCTCAATGGCTTCTGATTTTGTTTCTCCTGATCCCGGCAAGCTTACCCCCTACTCTGCCGTTTTCTTCTTTTCCATAGGGGTGCTGATTAGCAACTTCCTGTTTAACTACCTGATAATGAAGAAACCATTTGAAGGAGCTCCTCTTTCTCTCAGCGATTATACAAAAGGCAGTGCCTCCGTTCATCTAACAGGGATACTTGGGGGCGTGATCTGGTGTACAGGCATGTCGTTGAGCATCCTTGCCTCAGGAAAAGCAGGATTTGCGATTTCTTACGGGCTTGGTCAGGGTGCTACGCTGATTGCAGCCCTCTGGGGTGTATTTATCTGGAAAGAGTTCAGGGGAGCATCCAAACAGGTTTACTGGCTCATATTATTAATGTTCCTGGCATACCTGGCAGGTCTGGCGCTACTGGTTTTCGCCGGAGCTTAAGGAAGTACTCTCAAATTACTTATTAACCGGCTGTTATCTCCTCTGTGAGTTTTATATCAGAAGAAGATGATCCAACTGAAATAATTACTTTCCCGGGCTCCAGTATCCACTTCTGCTGGCTGGCATCCCAGTAACGCAGATCATCAGCTTTTAAAGGAATGGATACTTTCAAAGTCTCTCCTGACGGAATAAAGACTCTTTTGAAACCTTTAAGCGCGATGGCAGGACGATCGACTTTTGACTCCGGGAAGTTCACATATAGCTGTGCCACCTCATCGCTGTCATAATTGCCGGTATTCCTGATTTTAAAACTAACGTTCATTACCTGGCTGCCGGTGAGAGCTTTTTTATCTGGTTTTAATCCCGAATAATCAAAGCTTGTGTATGTAAGACCATACCCGAATGGGAAGAGAGGCTCATTTTCAGAGTACATATATGTCCTTCCGTTCCTTATATTATAATCAAGGATAGGAGGCAGCTGATCAATTGAAGATATCCAGGTCTGAACTGTGCGCCCTGCAGGGCTCACCTTACCAAAAATAACGTCAGCTATTGCAGTGCCTGTTTCCTGGCTCGACTGACTTATATGCAATATTGCCGGTACATGTTCCTTAGACCAGTTTATAGCATATGGGAAGCTTGAAACCAATACCAGTATCGTTTTGGGATTTGCAGCCAGAACAAGCTTCACCAGGTCCTCCTGCTCAAGTGAAATAGCCTGCCGGTCAACGTCTTCGCGACCATCACTGGCAACCTGGTTTTGACCCCAGCCAAGTCCGTAACTCAGAGGATGGTTACCTATGCAGACTATTGCCACATCACTCTGTCTTGCGGCAATTACGGCTGAATCTGCCTTGTTGCTCATAGCAAACCTGAATACCACATCTTTGCCAATGGCACTTTCAATTCCTTTTCGGATATTAATACTATAAGGAGGAGTACCTGAATACCAGTCAGATATAACTTTGTTTGCCGAGGGACCAATAACAGCTATTGACTTTATTTTATCCTGTTTAAGAGGAAGGAGAGAGCCTTCATTTTTAAGAAGTACTATCGATTTTTGGGTTACTGATCTTGCAAGATCCCTTGCTTCCTGTTTTGTCCATGGGGGAACAGTATCCTTAATACCAATTTCTGTATACGGATTCTTATTGGAATTATCCAGGAGTCCGAGTTTTAAGAGTATTTTCAGGTTCCCATAAATAGCTTCTTCAATCTCTTTTTCCGTCACAAGGCCTTTACCCAGTGCTTCCTTCAACGGAGCTATGTAATTATCAAGGAAAACTGTTATACCTGCTTTTATACATTCAGCGGCTGCTGTATCGAGGGAAGAGTAATATGCATGAGTGGTCAGTAATTGACGAAATCCCCCTCCATCCGTACAGATAATACCTCTCAGACCCCAGCCTCTCATGGTAACGGCTCTCAGGACAGGATGAACCGCACATGGAATGCCGTTATATTTATTATATGCGGTCATGAAGCACTGTGCGCCTCCATCGGTTACTCCCTTATAAAATGCATAGGAGTAATATTCACGGAACAGCCTGTCATCAAAATCTGAACTGTTATATGTCCTGTTGTTCTCATTGCTGTTTGCCAGGAAGTGTTTCATCAGTGATGCTGTTTTCCAATATACCGGGTCATTACCTTGAAGACCTTTGATAAAAGCAGTCACCAGTGATCCGTTCAGAAAAGGATCTTCGCCAAAACACTCCTCCGTTCTCCCCCATCTGATATCTCGTCCCATATCGGCATTTGGAGCAAATACAATTAATCCTGCAGTGCCAAACTTTTGATTCTGAGCCAGGTAACGGCATTCAGTAGCTTCCCAGTCAGCAACCTCCTGTAATAATACGGGATCCCATGTTTGAGCCAGTCCGATTGCCTGCGGGAATGTGGTTGTAGGAGAAGCTTTTGGACCTTTTACAGACCAGTTAGCCGGACCGCTGTATGCAAGGCCATGCAATCCCTCAACTGTTCTGGTACCATTAACTCCCAGCCTTGGAATTGAAATCCTTGTTGAAAGGCAGATGATCTTCTCATCCAGGGTCATGAGAGAAATGAGGTTATTAATGCGTTCCTCTTCAGGGATATTCGGATCCTGAAAAGGGTAATTCTGAGCATTCAGAATCTGAAAAGCAAATGGAATAATCAGTATAAATATTATCCTTTTCATGTCTTCTAAGCCATCCATGGTCTTGTTCTTTCTTTAGCCCCGGCAATTGCCTCAAGAGCTATATTCACATCCTCAACAATCTGAAAATCATACATCCCCAGGCAAACGAAATCGGCCCCGTTGCTAAAAGCATATTTCAGACCATCTTCAGGCTTTATTGCTCCGGCAGCCAGGACCTTGAAAGCTATCCATGGTTCCTTAAGAGTCCCCATAAATCTTATGGTCTCTTCCGGATCGTAGTCAAACATGTTATCCTGCCATGGGGAATCAGGCTGGGCGGACCAGTAGTTGTGACTATGACAGGTCTTTACCCAGAAATCAGGTTTAAGACCATATTCAACACATTTCCTGATGGCCTCAATTCTATGTGCGCCGATACCGGCAGGTTTACCATTACTGCGTATCTCCTCCAGTCCTTTGCGTATCAGTTCCATGCGCTGTTCAAAGGTTCTTCCCGGAACAGGATCGTTCCAGTTCTCTTCAGTCCATCGGTCGGTTATCTCTCCCTGGCAATAAAGTGCATCGGAATCAACTGCGAGGGACATTGCAATGCCTTTCTGAAAATCGAGAGCTATGCCGCAATCGCTTATGAACTTCATTTTGCCTTTGAATTCATGTTTATATTTCTTATGTATCCTTCCAAGCTGAGGATTGGTAATTATGGCATTTATTCCGCACTTTTCAGCCAGACCCAGGGTCTGCATTACTTTTTCATCAGAATGATATGTCTTTACCAGCTTTGAAACATAAATAAGGTCACGGGCATGAGCCCAGCCTCCAATAAGATTGCCGCCCATAATAAGCCGGCTCAGTTCAAACTTCGCAGGTTGTCCGTTTTTATCCGTATAATTGATTACGGTTTTAGGCACCTCTCCTTTCAGTTCCTTAATAGTAGCATAATTGAACTGCAGAAGCGTTGCCCCGGAGTTTGCGTCAATTCCTTCAACCTTTAATAGTTTTTCTTCAAAGCTATCCCATTTCCCTTTTCTGTATAAGGCATATGCAAAGGCGCCCAATGCCGGGACTGAAATAAGATCTTTTATTGCTTCCCGTCTCCCTTTTGATTTTCCTTCATCTGAAGGGATGTCAGGAACCGGTTTGCGTGCCTTTTCATCTTTCCATCTCCTGATCAGCCTGTCAAGGCTATATTGTAAATCGCTGGAAATGAAAATGAATGCAAGCAGAACAAAAAATTCGATAAGTGTTTTGTTTACCCAAAGGTAGCTTCCCTCAACAGGAACGCTTACCATGAATCCCGGTATTGGAGGATAAGCAACGAAATAAAAGAAAAGCATCAATGCCCCTACTCCGCTTGCCAGGCGGGTAAAGGCGCCTATGATAAGAGCCAGTCCAACGAAGATGAGACCCCAAATATTCAGGAAATCAACAAACGAGGTTATTGCAACGCTATCGGCCATCCAGTGAAACAACGGGGCAAAGATCCACCGTGATCCTGCAAGATAAGGCGCTGAGCTCCAGCCGCCTGCAATAATTTTCGAAAGTCCTTCGTAGAGAAAATGCCAGCCAATTGCTATCCTGATAATTGTAACTGACCACCGGTATATCCGGTTCATGTACTCTTTTGATTTATTACTCATCCGACTATTAATTTAGAATATCTTGTTTTACCACTTTATATTCTTTTTCTGACTGGTGTAACGGGAAATAATTTTATGTAATTGATTATGATTCAATGGCTTGGATATGTAATCATTACAACCTGACTGAAGTGCCGTTTCCCTGTCTCCCATAAGAGCATATGCTGTCTGGGCAATGATAGGAATAGTTTTATTGAATTCCCTTATCTGCTTTGTTGCATCCAGCCCTGTCAGTCCCGGCATTCTCAAATCCATCAATATCAGTGACAAATCAGGATTGTCCCTGGCAGCTCTGACGGTGTCATTTCCGTTTGTTGTATGGATAAAGGTAATTCCCGGTCCGGCAAGCAGGCGTTCCAGGTAAAGGTAACTTGCATAATCATCTTCTGCGATCAGAAAAGTATGGTTCTCTGCTGATATTTCCGGAAGAGTTTCGTGCGGTTCACTTTCCGTTTTTTCCTCTTCTGACGGGTAATAAGGTACTGAAAACCTGAAGGTGCTTCCTTCACCGGGTTCAGACTGAAGCCATATCTTTCCCTTAAGCAATCCGACATAAGCCTTAACAATCGATAATCCAAGTCCCGAACCTTCCTGCGGACGCGAAAGTGATATATCTCCCTGCACAAACCTTTCAAAAACCTGATTCTGGCTTTCGTAGGAAATCCCTATGCCGGTGTCCATGACGAAAAAAATCAGATTGCCGGATTCATAATTACATCCGAATTCTATAGAGCCTTCATAAGTGAATTTTATCGCATTTTTTATAAGGTTTGAAATAATGCTTTCAAGCTTGTTCCTGTCGGTCATAAAAAATTTGATCTCTTCAGGCAGTCTGTTTGTAACAAAATATTTCAATCCTTTCTGGTCGGTCTGCTGCTTGAAAAATCCATGATAGTATGCCATCAGCTCTGAAATATTTACCAGTGACATATGAACCTTGAGTTCACCTGTTTCGATCCTTGAAATTTCGATAATATCGTTGATAGTATCAAGAAGTCTGTGACTGCTCTGAGTTACAATGTCTATATAAGCGTTCTTGTTTTCCTCAGAGAGATCAGGTTCTTTAAGAAGATCCAGGAAGCCTATAATTCCGTTCATAGGCGTACGGATCTCGTGACTCATATTTGCCAGGAATGCAGACTTCAGACGGTCACTCTCTTCAGCTTTCTCCTTGGCGCTGATTAGCCGCTGCTCTTTTTTCAGCCGTTCCTTCACATTTACGAGTGTCTGGGCATATACTTTAAGAAGCTGCTCTTCATATTCAGTATAACTGTGTTTCTTCTTTACAGAATCAAATCCTACAAACCCGATACATTCATTATCCTGAATAAGGGGGATAGTAAGTACGCTCAGAACATGCTGATCTTCAAGAAATTTCCGAAGATTGTCGTGAGGTAATTCAGTAGCATCATCTACTTTGACAACCTCTCTTTTCCTGTGCGTAGTTGTCCATTCACTGAATCCCTCAAGCGGTACCGCCTGTAATTTCTCAATTTGAGGTTCAGTTCCCTGCCTGCACCATTCAAAAGTGTTTGTTCCGGTATTTTTTATAAAGTCATATTCAAATACATATGCCCTGTCAGCGCCTACAAACTCCCCGATTTTAATAAGCGACTGGTTGACAGCAGGTTCTATCTCTTTGATCGGAAGATTAATAAAACCTGTTGAAAGGTCGATAAGGAGACTACGTATATCAGACAGATAATGAAGGTGTATCTCTGAAACTTTTTTCTCGGTGATATCTTCAAGTATTCCGTCGAAATATAATGGATCGCCATTTTTATCAAACAAAAGGCGACTGTTATCTCTTACCCATATAAGTTCTCCTGTTTTTTTCTTAAGCTGGAATTCGCTTTGTGTAACAGAAGAGGTCTTTCGGGATTTCTTTAACTGCATTTCGCGGTCGGCCGGATTTGCATATAACTGGCTGACGTTCAGCGTAAGAAGCTCTTCAGCAGAGGTATAATTCAGTATTTTTACCAGTGCAGGATTTGAGTAAATCAATTGTCCGTCAGTACTGGTCCTGTATACTCCGACTGGTATCTGGTCGGTAAGTGATCTGTATTTGTCTTCACTTTCCTTTAATGCTTCCAGAACCCTGTATCTTTCGGTAATATCCCTCGCCATGGCAAAAACCAACTCCCTGCCGAGATACATTCCCTTATTTAAAACAATCTCTTTAGGGAATATCTCACCATTCTTACGTCTACCCCACCATTCAAACCTTTGCGGCTCACCCCTAAAAGCTTTCCTGACGTGTTCAAGTGTCTTTTTAAGGTCATTTCGTCCCGGAGCCCCGAGTTTCTCAGGTGTAAATCCGACCATCTCCTCCCTCTTGTAACCATACATTCTTATTGCTGCCGGATTTACATCAAGAAAAACACCATCCTTATCCTGTACATATATTGCATCGGTTGCATTTTCGAAGATGCTCCTGTAGCTTAATTCACTTTCGACCAGCGCCGTGTTCATCCTGGCAAAAGTCTGGTTCTCTGATAGATCAACCCCAGTTTCTTTTTTTATCTCAGGCTTCTTTTTCATTTGCAGACTGCCTCGTTTAGACGGTGATAAGCTAATGAATTAATTGAAGAAATACAATTTCAAAAATAAGCAATTCACGGTGTTTGCACCTGGGTAAATATTAAAATACATCACAATTCAGAATTAAAAAATATAATTTCCGGAAAGCAGATAACGGACCCTTGAGATTAATAGATCGTAATTACTTTCATAAATGAAACCGGCTTCCCATCCGAAGTAATCCCGTGTATATCAATAAGATAATCGCCTGCCAGGTCGGAAGACCAGAATTCAATAAATATTTTATTGCCGTTTTCAGATTTCACCTGTGGATTCCAGAAAAGAGTATTTCTGAAATCAGGTATCCTGCTTTTCTTTTTCTCAGCATCTGAATAATCAGGAAAAGTGAACAGAGGAACAGGTTCAGTGACCCTGTATGGCAATTTAACAGCATACTCAGGTAATGAGAGATTATTGAATTTACCGGATTTTGTAATTACGTGGACGATACCATTGTGCACTATGTCGCCTGTAAGATAAGGAGTTTTCACAATGTCAATCTCTTCAACAAGTTCCGGGTCAAGGTTTGCCAATATTGTCAGGTCATTTATTATGACACCATCAATAAGCACAGTTGAAGGGTCATTATAATATTCATTTGAAAAGGGATTCAATATCCTCATATCGTAACCAGATTTTCTCTCTCTCAGGCGTACTCCCGGAGCAAGCTCAAAAAAGATCTCCTGCATAACCGGCAGGCTGATGAAATCAGCCATTAAAATTTGTGTTTCCGGCTTACCATAGAAACGTTTTTCAGATTGAACAAACGATTGATCTGGCTGAACCTCCTCCTTTACTGCTGCCTCAAAGATCCTGTTCACCTGGTGACGGGCGCTAAGATCAGAAAATGCGGCAGAAATGACTCCTGTCACAGAATCATTAAAGCTTACGGATTCGGATGTAATCCGCGAATATGAAGGCAGAATCTCAATAGATATATTTTCATCTGTTGATCCGGGCTGGATAATAAGGTTTTTCTGTATCTGATCAACAGGCAGCATGAACTCAAATTGTCCTGAGCTGCTTGCCTTTGCATAGTAATAGGAGGCTACTTTTCCGGGTATGGAAAGAGTGAGAACTTTGTCCTTTTCAGAAACCGATTTATCCCTCTCATTTATCAATCCTGAAAGCAAATGTGCATTTTCTTCCATCATGAAATCCAGGGAAGCTACATTATCCGAGAATACCTTTTCCCACGAGATCCACCTGCTTTTAGCACCAATCAGAAAATTATCAAAATCATTTACAGTAACCTCACCAGCCTGTTCATCAGGTTCATTCCATGGCAGGTATCCAAATTCGGTTCCAAAAACCAGGTAATCACTTATCCCGGAATAATTCGTTTTAAATTGCCTGGGAGTCACTGATATGCTAAAAGTTGAATTTATTACGGATTCTTGTCCCTTTTCAAGATCCACTATCACTTTTTCTCTTTTCCCGTACTTATCAGCTGTTTTTAAGCCAGGCACGCCGGCATTATTCTCAGAGCTGATTAAAACGAGTCTTTCACACACAGGCTTCCGGTTCTGATTAAATAATGTTATCTGATTGATCCCGGGAGAAAGTCCGGATAATGGAAGAACGATCGTCTTATTGTTACCATATATGCTGAAGGTTTCAAAATAGCTTGTGTTCCCATGTGCCTGAATAAGAAGGGAATAATTCTGGTTCACTGATGTTCCTGTCCGGTTTAAGCTAATCGTCATCAGGTCTCTCCCCAGGTAGTCTGCTCTTAAAGAACAGCCTTCATCTGATGCCAGCGGCAGATAAGTGACTGAACCGGCATAAAGAACATAATAGCTGTTTCCATTTGCCGGCGTTAATTCAAATGATGCCAATCCATATCTGTCAGTTGTAAAGGATGCAACTGAATCTCCCTTGCTGTCTCTGACGATTCCATTAAAGACCACTCCTCTCTGATATTCATCTGATGCTTTTACAGCTACCTTGCCGCGTATGCTGTTCAACAACACACCACCCTCCGGATAGAAAGCAATATTTAATTTTGAAGGAAGATGTTTCTCAAATATTATTTTTCTTTTAAATCCGGAATTTCTGAACGGGTTGACAATATTTATGCTTTTCATGGCAGCGTTCTCCGGCAGGAAATTCTTCATCCAGTTTGTATAGATCCTGAAGGTATATGTACCGGTAGTAAGCGTATCAGGAATATGAGCATTCCCCGGACATCTTCCATCGGTTATCAAAAGACGTTTCTGAACAACAGGAACATTATCAGGATTTAAGAGCTCAAAATATGCTACCTTGCTTCGTGAGGATAGTTTACCTGTCTGCCTGTCGAAAAGATATGAATTAAACCACATCTCTTCACCTGCAACATAAATATCCCGGTCAGTGTGAATAAATATTTCTTCCCATGGGATATCCCGGCAGTATTCTTCTAACCGGGTTCTTATATCTTCACCAGTTCTGGTCTGAGCAATTAACTGGTATTCTGCTAATAAGAACAACAGTATAAGAAAAGAAACGATCAGTTTAAAATATTTTATCATTATTCAGTTTTAAAAAATTCATTGATCCCAGAAAGATGGCCTGACAAGAGTTCCCCTTGTAGTACAGTCAGCACAATCTTTTTCCCATGTTATAATCTTGTAAGTAATATAATCCTCAATTACCCAGGCATATACATTAAGACCAGGGATATCTGCATTTCCCCAAATTGTGTCTCCAAAACATCTATTGTATCGATACAAAACAGGTAAACCTGAAAAACTGTCCTTTATAAACAATCTTTTCTGAGATACTGCCGACACACTGAAATAACCGAGAACAATCTCTTCAGGATTAGTAAGACAATGAATATTACTTGAAATAGTTACAGGAGTCACATCATAAAGTCCTCCTACGTTTTCCAAGACGTTTTGAACTTTCTCCCAGAAATTATATTCATCTTCGCTTAAAGAATACTGGTTAACCAGTATACTGTATTTTACATTCAGTCTGTCGGTTGCGTTTGAAACAAAATGAAGCGGGAAGTCCGTCACCTTCGCCTGGCTATAAACGCTTGTATTCTTAATATAGATATTATCAGAATGTTCTGTAATCCAGCATCTAGAGTTGGGGACAGGATAAGGAATCTGAAATTCCCATGTCTCAGTGAAATCCCATCTATAATAAAGGCAGTTATTCAACTGATCATAAGTACTGAGATAAATCTGGCATCCTTCCTCTGGTCTGCCCCACTCATTAGATTCGACGATTACTTCCTTTTCATAAAAGAGTGAATCGACAGGAGGAACGGGCAGCATTTCCATAGGTGACGAAACATACGTAAGATTACCTGCGACGATTCTCAAAGTATACGTACCACCTACATGTCCGCGGAATTCAGTAGAATCTGTAATATATCTTCCAAAAAATGATTCTTTAAGATTATATGAAATATTGTTTTCATCAGTAATTGTAACCTGGCATCCCTTTAATGGTTTAGCGCCCATAGGTTTTCCGAGAGGAAACGATGTCGATATTTTTATCACGTTGGTTCTGTACTGATCTGTGATAAGACCTTCAACCACGAGTATATTATTATCCTCGTTGGTTTCAGGTATAAAATTTGTGACACAGGCTGAGACCAGCAAAAGCAGAGAAAGAACAACCGGTCCGGAATAAATAGCCATTAATTCTTAGTTACATCATCATTATTCAATCCAGTAAGAAGGTCTTGTTGTAGTACCCCGGGTGGTACAATCAGCACACTCTTTGCTATATGTTACAACCCTGAAAGGATTTGAAATAGAACCCGTGTTATCCTCAATAACCCAGACATATGAACCAAGGCCTTCAATATGAACAAATGACCCTCCAAAAACAGTATCGCCCGGACAATTGTAATAAAAGTTGGGTACACCCTGGAATTTGTCCTTAATAAAAAGCCTTTTCTCGGATACTGCTGATACACTGAAATATCCAAGAATAAGCTCATCAGGATCATTAAGGTTACGTATATTGCTTGAAATGGTCATTGGGGTGACATCATACAGCCCCCCTACATTTTGTGAAACATTCTGAAGCTTCTCCCAGTAATTATATTCATCCTGGGTCATTGAATACTGTTTTACCAGTAAGCTGTATATAGCCTTCAGCCTGTCGGTTTCATTAGTTATATAAATAAGGGGAAGTTTTGTCACACGTGACTGGTCATAAATACTTGTGTTCCTGATAAAGATCTCTTGAGAGGGTTTTGTGATCCAGCATACAGCGTTCGGAACAGCAAATGGAAGCCGGAATTCCCATGTTTCTGTGAATTCCCACCTGTAGAACAGGCACTTCTGTTCCGGATCGTATGTGTTAAGATATATCTTACATCCTTCCTCCGGTCTGCCATATTCGTTTTCTTCTATTATAACAACCTTCTCATAAAAGAGAGAGTCCACCGGAGGAACAGGAACCATCTCCATGGGAGATGAAACATATGTCAGGTTTCCTGTAACTATCTTCAGAGTATATTTGCCTCCTATATGTCCGCAAAACCTGGTAGAATCAGTACGGTATGTTCCCGTGGGGCTTTCTTTCAGAGTATACACAATATTGTTCTCATCAGTAATTGTTACCTGGCATCCTTTTAAAGGTTTTGGAGAGACAAATTTACCAAGAGGCAGGGATCTCGATACCTTTATCATATTTGTGCGGTACTGATCGGTAATCACTCCTTCCACTACAAGGAGGTTTGTAGCCTCATCAGTCTCCGGGATGAACTCTGTTATGCACCCGGCAATTATTGAAAGAGCAATAACTAATATGATCAGGTATTTGTGTTTCATGGATAATTAAAAATCAAAGTTGAATGAGACTGAAGGAATCGGCCTTCCAAAAACAGATAACATATATCCTTTTATTACATTCTTTTCATTCTTGAAATAAACTGAGTAAACATTCTCCCGCCCCAGGGCATTGTATAATGAGAAAATCCAGTGCGGATGAGCTATTTTTTTGGATTTCAGGTTTCCGCTCAGCTTCAGGGAAAGGTCAAGCCTTGAATAATATGGTAATCTGTATTCATTCCTTTCGGAATAATGAGTCAGGACAATATCCCCGATCTTATATGATGCAACCGGATAAGTTACAGGACGTCCTGAACTGTAGGTATAATTAGCAGAAAAGCTGATACGTCGTGAATACAGGTAATTCAGGGTCAGGATCAGATCGTGCGGCTTATCATAATTAGCAGGGAACCATTTCCCTCCATTAATCCTTTCTTCACTGAAGCTGCTTGTGCTTTTTATTAGTGTCCGTGAATAAGTGTACCCAACGCTCCAGCGTAAACGTCCTTCCGGTTTCTTTAACAGGAACTCCACCCCATATGCTTTCCCTTCCACGTTTACCAGGTCTCTTTCAATATTAGTATTCATGATAAGGTCGGTACCGCCTTTGAAGTCAACCAGATTTTTAATCTCTTTAAAATATATTTCAGCAGAAGCCTCTATCTTATTCTTATTCAGCATCCTGTAATAACCGGCTGCGAACTGATCACCAACCTGCGGTTTTAGGTTATAATCGCTCAGCTTCCATGTATCGCTGGGCGAAATGGAGATAGTGTTTGACAGAAGATGGAGGTACTGTCTTGTACGGTTATAATTTACCTTGAATGAGCTGTTGTCATTAAGTCTTAAATTAGCCGACAGCCTGAATTCAGGACCTGCATAAGTCTTATAATTATCTAATTTACCGAAATTTAATGTGTCAATAACAGATGAAACGCTTTTCGTATAGGACGGATCGTATATCAGTATCGACTGGGGGCCAAATGCGAAGTAGGATGATAGTCTCAATCCTGCATTCACTGATAAGTAATCAGTTACAATAAACTTATCCTCGATATACAAAGCCGGTTCAAGAGCCCTTTGACGTGCAATGACATCACTCTGAACAATTGAGGAATCGCCCTTCGGAACGAAGCTTCCCGGCAGCACTTCATACCTGCTAAGGTCAGCTCCAAAGTTTATTTCATTTCTGCTTCCGGGATACCAGTTTAAATCTGCTTTCAGGTTGGTACTGTTTATTTTATGAGATAGTATAAATGATTCCTGAGGTACCCTTTCGCTTGAAATATCATATTTATAGGAACTATTGTTCAGGCTGATTCCTGAAAAGAACCTGCTGCTGAAAAAATGACGCCACCTAAGTGTGACAATATTATTTTCATACTTATAGGTTGTATCAGAATTAAACCTGAATGCGTCGTGACTATGGTATGCTGATAGATCAGCTTTGTTTTTTTTGTCTATATCGTATGCTACCCTGGCATTAATATCATAAAACGATGCCATGCTATTTCTTAATGCAGGATTCTCAATCAGTCCAAAGATCCAGTTAGAATAGGTTGTCCTGCCGGCCAGTATGTATGAAATAGTATCTTTCTTAATAGGGCCTTCAACCACCACATGGGTTGTTATAGGGCTTATACCTGCATTTCCTATGAATTCTCTTTTGTTTCCCTCTCTTGGAATGATATCGAGTACGGATGATAACCTCCCTCCGTATCTGCTTGGGATGCCTCCCTTGTAAAGAGTGACGTCCTTGATAATATCAGAATTGACTGCTGAGAAGAAACCGAAGAAATGTGATGAATTATACACAGGTGCACTATAAAGAAGTATCAGGTTCTGATCGGCTGACCCTCCCCGCACATTGAATCCGGCAGATCCCTCTCCCACTGACTGAACACCAGGAATAAGAAGTATGCTCTTGATGATATCTGACTCACCCATGGCTGTAGGCATGAGGCGGAATGATGTTATATTGATCCTTTCAACACCTACTTCAAAACGCTGCAATGTGACATTTTTGTCCGCCGAGATAACAGTTTCCTTCAGCGGGACGAGGGTGCTTTTCATTTCAATATTAAGCTCACCTGCTCCATAAAGATTAATATCAACCACTCTTTCTTTCATTCCGATAAAAGAGTAACGCAGGGAATAGCTTCCCCTGGGAACGGTCAGATTATAGAAGCCATATTCATTTGATATGGTCCCTGCAGATAGCCTGGGAATAAAGACAGTCGCTCCTGCAATAGCCTCATGTGTATCGGTATTTGTAATATAACCCGAGATAACAACATTTCCCGGTTTATTTTTGTCGGAAGGATTTCCAATGTCAACCACCACGTTGCCGGCTATCTTGTTCTCTTCAGATGTTCCTGTATAATCATTCCCAGGTATATATTTTTCCTGCTCCGCAGCTGCTTTTTCCGATTTTTTAATTGCAAAGCCTTTTGTTATAACTATATTCTGGTGATCATCAGCATAATAATACATTGATTTCCCAAGGAAAAGACTGTCAAGAATATCAGTCACTGTAAGCTCCCCTTCATAATCACCCAGCTTATAATCCCTGATCCACTCTTCATTATAAAAAAATCTGACAGGGAAGCTCACTTCGCATTTGGAAACAAACTCGGTAAAACTTTGCCCTTTATAATCCCACTTAACGGGGTATCTCTCCTGAGCACCTGCCATAGCAGAAATTGCCATAGCCAAAAGACCGAATATCAGATATTTTACTTTCATATTGCTTCAGTCTTATTGAATAAGGCCATCATAATATTGTAACAAGGGGACAAAGCTCTGCGGTACTTCTTTTGTAATGGTGAGCCTGTTCTTCTTAACAAAATCTTTCAGTTCAACTTTTTTATCAGCAAGGAGCTTATACAACTGCCGCTTTCCTGAAACCTGGATAACCTCACCGTTTTTTCTAATATAAATTTTGTGGTGCTGGGAGAAAAGATCGTATTTATTTTCAACAGCCAGTAATTCAATCTCTTTCCTGTATTTCACATAAAGAGCCGTCGGACCTTCATAATATATATTTACATATCCCCGGAGGACACTGGTGCTGTCATTCCCAGTATTTAAAACGCGAAATTCATTTTTGTAATAATCTATGGTAAACTCATCAACCATTTCCTTGTTCAGGAAAATTATTGTGGATGAATTTACCCAGAGTACTATTTCATCAGCATATAAATCGTATTTGAAGGTCTTGTCCCGGAA
>JAPLDX010000018.1 GCA_026391215.1 Bacteroidia bacterium | reverse complement strand
AGCTTTAGCTGGCCGGGGGTCAGAAAGCTGCCTTCACAATCCTGGCAACATTATCTGACCGGCCGAGAGTATAATAATGTATTCCGGGAACACCTTCTTTAATAAGTTCCCTTGATTGCATTACCGCCCATTCTATCCCGACTTCCCGGGCTTCTTTATCCGTTGTGCATTTTTTTATTGCTGAAACAAGGTCGCCAGGTACGTCAATGTGAAAGGTCTGAGGAAGAAGCCTTATATCATTAAGAGCTGATATTGGCTTCAGTCCTGCGATTACAGGGACATTAATCCCAATCTTTTTGCATTCATCCCTGAACCTGAGAAACTTGCTGTTATCAAAAAACATTTGGGTAACAATATAACTTGCCCCGGATTCGACCTTATGTTTAAGGTTCTCCATATCAGTCTCAATGTTTGGAGCTTCAACATGTTTTTCAGGATAACAGGCGACACCAACACAGAAATTGGTGGAAATGGTGTCTTCAAGAGATTCTTCGAGGTATTTTCCATTGTTCATATTGACTATCTGCTTCACTAGCTCAAAGGTATGAGTATGCCCTTCTTTTTCGGGTATGAAGATGCGGCTGCCTCTCTGGGGATCTCCTCTTAAGGCAAGGACATCGTCAATACCCAGGAAGTTCATTTCAATCAGCACATTTTCAGTCTCTTCCCTGGTAAAACCACCACACAGGATATGGGGAACTACAGTAATATTATATTTATATTTTACTGCTGCAGCAAGGGCGATCGTCCCCGGTCTGAGACGTGTCACCCGTTTCTCAAGAAGCCCGTCACTCCTTTCCTTGTAGGTTATTTCATTACGATGAGTTGTAAAGTTTATATATGCTGGCTGAAACTCGACCAGCCTGTCAATTGCCGCATATACTCTTTCAATGCTGTGTCCTTTAAGCGGAGGCAGCAGCTCAAATGTGAATAATGGTCTCCTTGCACTTTGTATTTTGTCTATAACACTCATCTTTAATATATTATAAATTTTGGGCAAGCCATCTGGCAGCCTCTTCAACATTCATGTTCTTTCGTGAAGCATAATCTTTAAGCTGGTCCGGTCCTATCTTACCGATATTAAAATAGGATGAAGCAGGATGTGAGAATACATAACCGCTCACTGATGCAGGCGGGATCATTGCAAAATTCTCTGTCAGTCCGGTGCCTATCAGCTTTTCTGCATCAAGAAGATCAAACAGAACTCGTTTTTCAGTATGATCGGGACATGCAGGATAACCTGGAGCCGGCCTTATTCCTCTGTACTTTACTGCCAGCATCTCTTCAACAGTAAGCTTTTCATAAGCGGCAAATCCCCAGTATTCCCTGCGTATCTTTTCATGAAGCCACTCTGCTGAAGCCTCGGCGATGCGATCGCTCAATATCCGTATCATAATAATGGCATAATCATCATCCTTGTATCTGCCGATTGCCTTTTCATCAATATGGGCAGACACTACAAAAGCGCCAAGATTATCAGTTTTTCCCATGGATCCCGGAACTATATAATCGGCCAGAGAAAGATTACGGACTCCTTTTTCTTTATGTTCCTGGTTCCTCAGAAATCTGAAAATAATCTTATGTTTAGTCTCCGGATAAACAATGACATCATCACCATCCGAAACAGCAGGATATATTCCGAACACAGCTTTTGCAGTAATAATTTTGCGGCTTATTATTTCTTTAAGGTAAGACAGGGCATCGTCATATAATTTCTTTGCTTCGCTGCCCTTGACGGGATCACTGAAAATTGCAGGATATCTTCCTGATAATTTCCATGCATAGAAGAAATATGTCCAGTCAATGTATTTTGTAAGTTCTTTCAGGTCAAGCTCATTGAAAACATGACGGCCGGGTTTCAATGGTTTATTAAACTCCATATTATCCCAGTCTGTGATAAGCTTATTTTCTCTGGCTTCGTTTATAGTAAGCAATTTTCTTTCTTCACGCCTTGCGATATGTTCTTCCCTTAGTTTACCGTACTTCACGGATATTGAAGAAACATACTGACTGTTATCTTTGCGCAGGAGCTCAGAAATAATACCTGCCGCTTTTGATGCATCTTTTACATGTATCACAGGATGTGAATAAGCAGGTGCAATTTTGACTGCAGCATGGATCTCGGAAGTTGTTGCTCCGCCAATGAGAAGAGGCAAAGCCAGCTTCCTCCGCTCCATTTCAGCAGCGACATGGACCATCTCCTCAAGAGAAGGGGTAATTAATCCGCTGAGTCCGATTATGTCGACATTTTCCTTTATAGCCGTGTTAATGATTTTTTCTGCTGGTGTCATCACGCCCAGATCGATCACCTCATAATTGTTGCATGACAGTATAACGCTGACAATATTTTTACCGATATCATGGACATCACCCTTAACTGTAGCCAGCAGGATCTTGCCTGCTGTCTTTTTCTCTTCATTCTCACTTTCTTTCTCGATATAAGGAGCCAGCCTGGAAACAGCTTTCTTCATCACCCTGGCGCTTTTTACCACCTGCGGAAGGAACATCTTTCCAGAGCCGAACAGGTCACCCACTTCGTTCATCCCTCCCATCAGGGGACCTTCAATCAGCTCAATAGATCTTGAAAACAGGGAACGTGCCTCCTCAACATCCTGTTCAATGTATTCATCAAAACCTCTTATCAGAGCATGTTTAATTCGATCGATAACAGGCAATGATCTCCATTCATCACTTTTTTCCTCCTTTTTTCCTTCACTTTTCAATCCTTCGGCAAATTTTACCAGCCTTTCAGTAGCATCCTTTCTCCGGTTCAGAACAACATCTTCAGTGAGTTCAAGAAGATCTTCAGGTATTTCGGTGTAGACCTGCAACATGCCCGGATTTACAATACCCATATCCAACCCTGCTTTTATTGCATGGAACAGGAACACTGAATGCATTGCTTCACGGACCCTGTCATTCCCCCTGAAGGAAAATGACAAATTGCTTATGCCTCCGCTGACTTTTGCATAAGGGAGATTTTGCTTTATCCACTGGATTGTACGGATAAAATTAACTGCATAATTATTATGTTCCTCAATGCCTGTAGCGACTGCCAGCACATTAGGATCGAATATCATATCCTCCGGAGGAAATCCAAGCTTGTCAATCAACAGGCGGTATGATCTTTCTGCCACTGCAATTCTTCGTTCATAGGTATCGGCCTGTCCTTTTTCGTCAAACAGCATAACCACTGCTGCAGAACCGTATTTCCTTATAAGACGTGCATGATGAAGGAAAACCTCTTCACCCTCTTTGAGGCTTATTGAGTTGACAACAGATTTACCCTGGATGCATTTCAATGCTGATTCAATGACATTCCACCGGGATGAATCGATCATCAAAGGCAATTTAGCTATATCGGGCTCGGACATTACAAGATTTACGAATTTCACCATGGCTTTTTCGGAATCAAGCATTGCCTCATCCATACATATATCAATTACCTGCGCTCCTCCTTCCACCTGGTTCCTGGCGATTGCAAGTGCTTCCCCTTATTTCTCCTCCTGAATGAGCTTAGCAAATTTTCTTGATCCTGAAACATTTGTCCTTTCACCGATATTTACAAAATTGGTTTCCGGGGTAATGGTTAATGCTTCCAGCCCGCTAAGCCTTGTATACCGGGTAATTATCGGTTTTATCCTCGGTTTGTATTTTTTTGCTGCCTCTGATATTTTTCTGATATGCTGAGGTGTTGTTCCGCAGCAACCTCCAATAATATTTACCCATCCCTCTTTCATGAAATCTTCAGTCACTGAAGCCATGAATTCAGCTGACTGGTCATATTCGCCAAACTGGTTCGGAAGTCCGGCATTCGGATGGACAGATACATAGAAGCCTGATTTAGAAGATAATTCCTCAACAAACGGTCTCAGCTGTTCTGCTCCGAGCGCACAATTAAGCCCGATAATGAAAAGTGGAAAATGAGAAACTGAGATTAGAAATGCTTCAAGTGTCTGTCCTGTAAGAGTTCTTCGGCTGGCATCAGTTATTGTCACCGAAACCATTACAGGCAGCTTTGTATTCTTTTCTTCAAATACCGAGTCAATAGCAAAAAGAGCGGCTTTACAATTCAGAACATCAAAAATTGTCTCAACAAGAAGAATATCTGCACCTCCGTCAATAAGTCCCCGGGCCTGCTCAGAATATGCAGCCACCAGATCATCAAAGGTCACTGACCGTGCTCCCGGATCATTAACATCCGATGACATTGATGCAGTGCGATTTGTAGGGCCAAGGGTTCCTGCAATAAAATGTTGCTGTGGTTCATCTGAATTTTCAAACCTGGTAATAGCTTTATTAGCAAGTCTGGCTGCATGTAAATTCATATTGTAAACCTGTTCCTCCATGCCGTAATCTCTCATGGAAATCCTATTGGCATTAAAGGTGTTGGTAGTGATAATATCTGCTCCGGCCTCAAGATAACCTTTATGAATGTCCAAAATAATCTCAGGACTGGTGAGTGATAAAAGGTCATTATTGCCTTTCTGTAGTTTCGGATGATCTTTAAATTTTGCTCCGCGGTAATCAGCTTCCTGAAGCCCGTGTTTCTGGATCATAGTGCCCATGGCACCGTCAAGGATCAGGATGCGTTGTTGAATAATATTTTCGAGTAATGATTTCATAATAAATTACATTTTCTTTCTTAAGATTCATGTACTCACCCCCTTTCTTTTTCCCCCTCTCTGCTAAAGCAAAGAGGGGGAAATTAATTGTAAATCAGATCTTTACTCCCCCCTCTTTGCTTTAGCAGAGAGGGGGGATAGGGGGGTGAGTACGTGTAGTTTAGTTTATTCCCTTTCTTCCGGTATTTATAATAAAAACATCCATTTTACCAAGTTGTTCTCTTAATGTATATAATCGCTGGAGATTTACAATACCAATAGCATATTTGTATAATCTGCTGCAAAAGTATTCCGACACTTCCTCAAATCCAAATAAGTCCCTGTCCTTTTCATTATTATACCTTAAATAGACTTCAATCCTGAAATCACGAGTATAATTGGTAACGGTCCCTTGCTGGTATTTTTTATACTCATATTTATATCCATAAGAGTTGGCCGAAATATCAGACAGCACGGCGCTTCCTGTTGCATGCCCGCCGGCGCCTTTGCCGGAAAAGAACTGTTTATCGGCAAAAGCAGCCTCAGCTATAACTCCATTATATTCATTATCAACATTATACAGATATTTATCAGAGGAAATGAATCGGGGAAGCACGAAACTGGTGATTGTGTTTTCATTGGTTTTACCAACGAAGGGCACAAGCTTTATTTTGAATCCTTTCTCTTTTGCATATTGAATATCAAATTTTGAGATTTTGCTTATCCCGTAGTGAAATACTTCATCCGGATCAAGAAAAAGACCATATGCATGGCCGGTAATGATGCAGAGCTTGTATTTGGCGTCCCAACCGTCAACATCAAGCGTAGGGTCCGATTCTGCAAATCCCTTCTCCCTTGCTTCATTGAGGGCAACATTATAATCAATCCCCTGGTTGTGCATAAGGGTAAGGACATAATTAGTTGTTCCGTTAAGAATTCCTCTTAATGAATATAAAAGCTCATTATCATAATACTCTTCAAGGTTCCTGATGATAGGAATACTTGCACCTGCAGAGGCTTCATACAGAAGCGATACTTTATATTTTTCCTGCAGGTCAACAAGCTCCTTAAAGTGCTTTGCCACCATAACCTTGTTTGCAGTGACCACATTCTTTCCTTTTTTCATTGCCGTTGTCACAATTTTGAATGCTGCATCAGCATCATCAATAAGTTCAACGACAAGGTTAATTGACGGATCGTTAAGGATATCATTCTTGTCATACGTGAAATACGTCATAGGTATCCTTCTCTTCTTTTTCCTGTCTTTAACACAGATCCTTACAATGTCGGCCTTAAAGCCTTTACTGCTGTTTAGGACATCATGCAATCCCTGTCCCACACAGCCGTATCCAAACATTCCTATTCTTAATTTTTCTTGTGTCATTTTTCTTTAATTTGAAGTTTTTTCCCAGAATCTCCTGACAATTTCTGTTACAATTTCTGTTTCTATCAGGAATCCGTCATGTCCGTAAAATGAATCTATCTCAACATACTCAGCATTACCGGCATTTTCAGTAATGAATTTTTGATCATCAGTAGGAAAAAGAAGATCAGATTTTATTCCCACACACAGAACTTTTGCTTTAATATTTTTAAGAGCATTGATTATACCTCCTCTTCCCCTGCCGATGTTATGAGTATCGGAAAGACAGGTAAGGCACCAGTAAGAGTAGGGGTTGAACCTCTTTACAAGCTTTTCGCCCTGGTATGCCTGATACGAAGCTGCTTTAAAAGAAGTGAGTTTTTCATCATCTTCCTCCTGCTGGGTCCTGTTATAGGCAATCATCGTCCTGTAACTGATAAGTGCAATGGACCTTGCAGCTTTAAGTCCCTTTTTGCCGCCATCCGGCTCACCCGATATAAATGTCTGATCAGCCTCCATGGCAAGTCTCATTGATTCGCTGAAAGCAAGTGCCCAGGGAGTTTGCCTGGCACCAGAAGCCAGAAGAATAAGCCTTTGAATCAGGTACGGAAACATGATGCTGTACTCAAGAGCCTGATATCCGCCTATGGATGCGCCTATTATTGTATGTATCCTTTTTATCCCCAGATGACTTCTGAGTATCTCATGAACATTTACCAGGTCCCTGACAGTGATAAGGGGGAAGCTGTTAAGCCATGGCTTGCCTGTTTCCTGATTTACTGATGCCGGACCAGTTGTACCGTAACAAGATCCAAGAACATTGGCGCAAATAATAAAATTCTTTTCAGGATCAAACAGAAGACCCTTTCCCACCATTCCGGGCCACCAGGCCTCAACATCCGAATTGGCAGTAAGGGCATGGCAAACCCAGATTACATTATCAGCTTCAGGATTGATCTTTCCCCAGGTATTATAAGCTATTTCCAGGGATGGCAGAATAACTCCGGTCTCAGTTTTAAACGGGAGATTGTATTGTAGTGTCTTCATTAATTAATCTGTTTGAATGCCTGTTCAAAATCATAAATAATATCATCAATATGCTCCAGTCCCACTGAAACCCTGAAGAGTCCCGGCTCAACTCCTGCCGCCAGCTGATCCTCCGGGGAAAGCTGGGAATGGGTTGTAACGGATGGCTGAATGATAAGCGTCTTTGCATCCCCTACATTTGCCAGATGACTTACAAGATCAAGATGTTCAACAAGTTTCGCTGCTCTCAACTTTTCAGCTTTAAGTACAAAGCTCAGAACACCTCCGGCACCTTTTGGAAGGTATTTTTGTGAAAGCTCATAATTTGAATTACCTGGCAATCCGGGGTAATTGACTTTTGCCACACAGGGCTGAATCTCAAGCCATTCTGCAAGGGCAAGTGTATTCTGAACATGTCTTTCCATCCTGAGTGAAAGAGTTTCAAGTCCCTGAAGGAGGAGAAAAGAATTGAAGGGACTGATGGCAGGCCCGAGATCCCTTAATCCTTCCACACGTGCCTTTACGATGAATGGAATATTGCCTGAATGTGACTTCTGTGAATATAATTCACCAAATATCAATCCATGATAACCTTCTGATGGTTCTGTAAAAACAGGAAAGTTGCCGTTATTCCAGTTGAAATTACCCGCATCGACAATAACCCCTCCCAGGCTTGTGCCATGTCCGCCAATCCATTTGGTAGCAGATTCAACAACAATATTGGCTCCATATTCTATTGGACGGCACAGATAACCGCATGCTCCGAATGTATTGTCCACAACAAGAGGTATTCCGTATTTTACGGCCAGAGAAGAAAAAGCCTCAAAATCCGGGATATTGAAGCCCGGATTGCCAATAGTCTCAACGTAGATTGCCTTTGTATTTATATCAATCAACGCTTCAAAGGAATGCGGATCAAGGTCTTTTGCGAATCTGGCTTCAATGCCGAATCCTTTAAATGTGACCTTGAACTGATTATAGGTTCCGCCATACAGAAATGGGGAGCTGACAAGATTATCTCCTTTTCTTATGATTGTTGTAAGCGCTATAAACTGTGCAGCATGTCCTGAAGCTGCAGCCAGGGCAGCTGTTCCGCCTTCAAGAGCTGCAACCCGGTTCTCGAAGACTTGTGTAGTGGGATTTTGTATCCGGGTATAGATATTGCCAGGCTCTGACAGGTTAAAAAGATCTGCTGCATGTTTCGCATTTTTAAAAACATATGATGTTGTCTGGTAAAGAGGAACCGCCCTGGAATGGGTTTCCTTATCAGGGTGATGTCCTGCATGTACCTGTAATGTCTCAAAGTGTATTTTTCTCTTTTTCATTTTAGTATTCCTTAATTTATATAACTTCTTCTGCAGACAGGTATAATAATCCTGTCATTGCATTGATCCGGCAATTGAATTAAAATTGATTATTCCCAAATCAGGATCCTTACCGGCGCATGCCCATAGGCATGAGCTGCATCGTAAGATTGTTTCGGGTCAGATGAAATAGCTTCATTGTTTCCGTGTTTATTTTTATCATCTCCCGGCTTTTCCGGGATTAGGTTTTGGCACCGTTCCCCCGAGTACTCGGGGTTGGTTGCCAGGGTTTCGCAGAGCCTATTCTCTCCGCCCTTCTTAATAAAAACCAAACACCCTTAAAAGGAAGGAATATTTGATTTGTGGGAACAAATATATAAAGGAATTTGGAAAATGCAAAAAAACAGGACAGTAAACAACTTTGTTTACATGAACTCACCCCCTTCTTTTCCCCCTCTCTGCTGAAGCAAAGAGGGGGAAGGTATTTTGGTTATAAATTGATAATCAATGAAATATAAGAAAATACTCCCCCTTCTTTGCTTCAGCAGAGAAGGGGGTTGGGGGGATGAGTACATAGCAAAATAATTGTGTTGGGACAGAATCAAGATTTAAGTTATTTTTGTCTTATAATCATTTTACCAATGGATAACAACTTCACAATCTATAACAGCCTCTCCCGAAAGAAGGAGCCATTCAAGCCTCTTCATCCGCCATTTGTAGGTTTATATGTCTGCGGGCCCACTGTTTACAGCGATGCCCACCTTGGCCATGCACGACCGGCAGTAACCTTCGACATGCTATACCGCTATCTTAAGCATCTTGAATATAAGGTGCGCTATGTCCGTAACATAACAGATGTAGGTCATCTTGAAAATGATGCTGATGAAGGTGAAGATAAAATTGAAAAAAGAGCAAGGCTGGAGCACATGGAGCCTATGGAAGTGGTTCAAAAATATATTAACAACTTCCTGAAAAACATGGAACAGCTAAATACCCTGCATCCTTCAATTGAGCCAAGGGCATCAGGACATATTATTGAACAACAGGAATTTATAAGCAAAATACTGAAGAAAGGGTATGCTTATGAAATAAACGGCTCGGTATATTTTGATGTCGATAAATACAGTAAGAAATATGATTACGGGAAACTCTCAGGACGAGTTCTTGAGGATTTACAAACAAATACCAGGAGTCTCGAGGGACAGGAAGAAAAGCGCAATCCTTTCGATTTTGCGCTCTGGAAAAAGGCATCACCGGAACATATAATGAGATGGTCATCCCCATGGAGCGAGGGATATCCCGGATGGCATCTTGAATGTTCTGCAATGAGCATTAAATACCTTGGTGAAGTTTTTGACATTCACGGAGGTGGCATGGATCTGCAGTTCCCTCATCATGAGTGCGAAATTGCTCAATCAACAGCAGCACTGGGCAAGGAATCTGTCCGGTACTGGATGCATAACAATATGATCACCATTAACGGGCAGAAGATGGCCCGTTCCCTTAATAATTTTATTACGCTCGATCAGCTTTTTTCCGGTGATCATCCATTGCTATACAAGGCATATAGTCCAATGACTATCAGGTTCTTTCTCATGCAGGCTCATTACCGCAGCACTGTTGACTTTTCCAATGAAGCATTGCTTGCAGCTGAAAAAGGATTGCAGAAGCTGATGAAGGCACATGAAACCCTGAAAAAGCTTAAACCATCCCTTTCATCAACTGTTGATATATCTACTCTAAAAACAAAATGCTATGAAGCAATGGATGATGATCTTAACAGCCCAACACTGTTATCATATCTTTTTGAGGGAGTCAAATACATCAATGCCGCCAGTGATGGCACGGAAAGACTTGCTTCAGGCGATCTAGAAATTATGAAAAGCCTGTTTAGAACATTTGTTTTTGAGATACTTGGGTTAAAAGATGAAGAAGCAGGCAAATCCAATGATAAGCTGACAGGTGATCTGATGAAGATCATAATTAACCTCAGGCAGGATGCAAAAGACAGGAAAGAATGGGGTATCTCGGATAAGATCAGGGAAGAACTGAAAAAGACAGGGATAATACTGAAAGATATGAAGGATGGAGCAGAATGGGAGGTGGAGTGATGATCCAAATCCCGACTCCATACATCTCAAACCAAATACTCATCGGTTCCGTCCCACTCGGAGGCAACTATCCTGTCCGTATTCAGTCTATGACTAACACCGATACACTTGATACCAGCGCATCTGTTACCCAGTGCATAAGGATAATAGAAGCCGGTGCAGATTTTGTAAGGCTTACGGCGCAGGGTGTCAGGGAAGCACAAAACCTTGAAAACATTAAGAACGAACTGCATAAGGCAGGCTTCAGCACACCCCTCATCGCAGATATTCATTTCAACCCTGCTGCTGCCGAAACGGCTGCAAAGCTTGTTGAAAAAATCAGGATCAATCCCGGGAATTATGCTGATAAAAGAGCAGCCTTCATAAAAACAGAATTTTCTGATACAGAATATGAAGAAGAGCTGGAACGTGTACATGAACGGCTTCTCCCGCTTATCAATATCTGCAGGCAAAATAATACAGTTATTCGAATTGGTATTAATCACGGCTCACTCTCAGACCGAATTATTACCCGGTATGGAAACACCCCGGGTGGAATGGTCCAGTCAGCACGGGAATTCATAAAGATATTCCGGTCAGAGAATTTCAATAACCTGGTGCTCTCGATGAAATCTTCAGATACTGTTGTAATGGTTGAAGCCAACAGGCTACTGGTCAGTATGATGCAGAAAGAAGGAGTTGCTTACCCGATACATCTTGGAGTTACGGAAGCAGGTGAAGGCGAAGAAGGAAAGATACGGTCAGCTACCGGGACAGGAGCCCTTCTCTCAGAAGGAATCGGAGATACCATCAGGGTCTCATTAACAGGAGATCCCGAACAAGAGATACCTGTAGCAAAAGAGATATTGCATTTTCTTGGAGGATCAAAAGGAAGGGTTACTACACCAGTCATTTCGCAGAATTTTAAAACAAGGGATACTCATTATAAACCTGAGGTATTGACTTATGATAATGGCAGATACCTTAAAGAAGACGGAAAGCCTTTCCAGGGTAAAATGCTCATTTTCACATATAAAACTCCTCCATTTCTGTTAGAGCAGTCAAACGAAAAAATTTTTCTCAGCCCGGTTTTTTCGGAAGACGATCCTGAAAAGCTCATTATAGATGCAGCTGCTTTGCTTGGACGTTATTTTATTTTAAAGCAGGCAGATGGGATTTGTATTACAAACAGCGGTAAGGTCCAGGGAGAAAAGCTGAAAGAACTCTCTTTCTCCATACTGCAGGCCACAGAAGCGAGAATAACAAGGAACCGCTATATTTCATGTCCCACTTGCGGGCGTACAAAATTCAATGTCGTGGATGCAGTGAAAAAGGTGAAAGCAGCAACCGGACACCTGAACGGGCTTAAGATAGCAATTATGGGATGCATAGTAAACGGACCCGGAGAAATGGCAGGCGCTGATTACGGATATGTCGGAGCAGGAGAGGGGAAAGTACATATTTACAGGGGATTAACTCCGGTACTTAAGAACATACCCGAAGAGGATGCTGTCAGTTTGTTGGTGAAAATTATTGAAGAGAATCGGGGGGAACCCCCGGCCAGCTAAAGCTGGCCTGCCCCCTAAAGGGGGCTTGAAACCCAAATAGCCCCCCTTTAGGGGGGATGGGGGGTCAGATAGAGACCAGTCTGTAATCGAGCTGTTTTTTCTGAAGATCTGCCTTCACCACCTCAATTGTAACTTTATCGCCTAACGTATATACTTTTCCTGTAGATCTGCCTCTGATACAGTAATTATCCTCATCATACTCATAGTAATCATCTCCAAGCTCCCGTATATTGACCATCCCTTCACACTGGTTCTCAATTATTTCCACATAAATGCCCCATTCCGTAACACCTGAAATAATTCCTTCAAACTCTTTCCCGGTCTTATCGCTCATATACTCCACCTGTTTATATTTGACTGAAGCCCTCTCAGCTTCGGCAGACAGACGCTCCATCTTTGAAGAGTGTTCACACAGCTTTTCGTATTTATCCTTTCCTCCCGGATTTTCATTATTCAGGTATTCGGTCAGAAGCCGGTGCGCCATCATATCGGGATATCTTCTTATCGGGGACGTAAAATGTGTATAATATTTAAATGAAAGCCCGAAATGACCAATATTATCTGTTGAGTAAACCGCTTTTGCCATAGCTCTCAAAGCCAGAGTTTCAATTATATTCTGTTCTTTTTTACCGGCCACAGAATTCAGCAGCCTGTTCATAGCCTTAGGCAGTGATGTTTTATCATCTTCAATGAGCTCGTAGCCAAACCTGGTTATAAAATGGCTGAAGTTCTCAATTTTTTCAGGATCGGGTTTGTCATGGATACGGTATACAAAAGTTTTTCCCCTTAATTTCTTTCCGACAAATTCCGCAACATGCCTGTTTGCCAGCAGCATGAATTCCTCTATAAGCTGGTTTGAAGTGCCCATATCCCTGAACCTTATACCCAGCGGCTTTCCATCCTTATCCAGATCAAACTGCACTTCTGTTTTTTCAAAGAGAAAAGCTCCTGAGGAAAAACGTTTTTTCCGGAGTTGCTGTGCAAGATTATGAAGAACCAGGATCTGTTCCTTCATATCACCTTCTCCTTTATCTATTACGTACTGTGCCCCCTTGTACGAAAACCGCTTATCCGAATTGATTATAGTTCTTCCAAACCATTCATTTATCACCTCCGCTTTTTCATTCATCTCAAATACAGCAGAATAGGTAAGCTTATCCTCTGAAGGGCTCAGTGAACAGATATGATTTGAAAGTCTTTCCGGAAGCATCGGCACCACCCTGTCTACAAGGTAAACCGAAGTGGCCCTCTGTTTAGCCTCTTCTTCTGTGAGCGAACCCGGTTTTACATAATGTGTCACATCGGCAATATGGACACCGACTTCATAATTGCCATTATCCAGCTGCCTGAATGAAAGGGCATCATCGAAGTCCTTTGCATCCTCCGGATCAACTGTGAATGTCGGTACGTCACGGAAATCGCGGCGTGATTTAATATCATTTTCAGTGATACCTGCATTGATCTTTTCGGCATCATGTTCAACATCATCGGTAAAATGATAAGGAAGTTCAAATTCTGCAAGTATGGCATGCATTTCCGTTTCATGCAGCCCGGGATCACCAAGAACATTAATGATCTCTGCAACCGGATTCTTTGATTTGGGATCCCAGTCAATGACTTTTGCTACAGCCTTCTGTCCCTGTTTCGCCCCGTTCAGTTTTGAAGTCGGAATGAACAGGTCGAAAGGCATATTTTTGTTGTCGGGAATAAGGAAAGCAAAATTTGGCATTATCTCGATGGTTCCAACGAATGAAGTGCGCCATCTTTCAATGATCTCGACAACCTCACCTTCCGGCCTGGAACCTTTCTTCCTGGCGAAGAGCCAGACTTTAACCTTATCACCGTGAAGAGCTGTGCGAAGGTTTTTTGCAGAAACAAAAACATCCTCTTCAATATCATCAGAAGTGATGAATCCGTAACCGCTCCTGGTCATGTCAACTGTACCGGTTATGTATCCCCGGCTCACCCTGGCGCTGAATTTTCCCTGGTAGATCTCCTTGACAGTACCTTTCTTTGTAAGGTCCTTTAAAATCTCAGAGATCATCTGTTTATCAGACGTTTCATTGATGTTGAGTCTTTTGGCGATCTGCTTGTAGTTGAATCCCTGCTCCGGACTTCTTGATAATATTGAAAGTATCTGTTCTGTGGCTGATTCTCTTGAAATACCTGATCTCTTTCTTCCATTTCCCTTCCTGCTCATAAATTTTTGGTTTTTGCGAAGGTAAGAAAATGAACTATTATTTTCCTAAATTTGATTTATAATATGGTATATATGATTGATCTGAAATCTGTCCCCCTGCATTCGCCTTCTGTTGTTACACGGAAAACAGGGAAAGAATATGTGCTTGTTCCTGTTACCAACAATATTGCCGATATGAACAGTGTCTATACTCTTAATGAAACCGGAGCTTTTCTCTGGGAACTGATTGATGGTGAAACCAATGTTGAAGATATGATTGAAGCCCTTATAAGAGAATATGATATTGATGAAAAGAACGCAACAAACGATGTTTTTGAATTTTTCAGTGAAATGACAAAATACCTTATTATCAAAGAATAATGAAAAACAGCATATATCCTTAGTGTCCCTTAGTGGTATAAAAATAACCACACAGGAGTACAAAGTGCAACACAAAGGAAGAACGAAGAATGAAAGGTTATAATTTAAATATCGCCGGGTATAATATCAGATTTGAAAGCGGTACTGACGGACCTGAATTGGTTCCTTCTGAAAGATTGACCGGGTACATCTGTTTTGAAAACAAACCCGATATTCTGATCCGGGTTCATTCCGGCCAGTTTATTCTTCCTCACCGGGCTGAAAAAGTATTTGATGCTCCATTTGTTGAAGAGCTGAATGGTATTCGCATAAAAAAAAATGATGATTTCTGGAGCATTTATAAATACAATGATGATCTGTTCATTAAAATTATCTTTCCTGGCTCAGCTGAAAGGAAGGAAGCGATTTTGCAATATTCACTTACAGGAAAAGACTGGGATCTATGGTTCGATAATACGAATAAAGAATCCGATCCGATGGAATATCCTCTTGACGGATTGATCCTTTATTACCTTACTGTGGTTCATGGCGATATCATGATCCATGCTTCTGGAGCAGATCATGCCGGTCACGGCTTTCTTTTCTGCGGTGTTTCAGGCAAGGGGAAAACAACCATGGCAAAGCTCTGGGATAAGGAGGACGCCAGGATCATCCACGATGACAGGCTTATCCTCCGCAGAGAAGGCAGGAGTTATGTCATGTACAATACACCGGTATATAATAATGATGTTCCAAATAGATCCAGACTTGACAGGATATTCATTATTGAACATGGAGAGAGGAACGAAATAGTCCCGGTGAAAGACGCTGAAAGTGTAAGCATGATAATGGCGAATTGCATTCAGCATAACTGGGATCCTGGAATAATTGCCAGGCTTCTTGATTCAGTATCAGCAATGATTGCATCCGTTCCGGCTGCAAAACTTTTTTTCCGGCCTGACAGAAGTGTAATTGAATTTATCCTGGAAAATGAACAGAGACAATCATAACATGGTAAAGGAGGTTGGATTCTCTCTGCTGGCTGAGGGTAAAACCATCAGGATAAGAGCAGATGGTTACAGCATGTACCCTGCCATAAAACCAGGATCTGTAATTTATATAGAACCTGTTATTGATGATCAGTATCCTGCTCCGGGTGAAGTCATATCATGGAAGAGAGACGCAGGTTTTGTTGTTCACAGGTTAAAAAGGATTACCAGTGAAGAGGGTAAGACATTCTTTATTACCAGGGGCGACAGCTGCGCTTATGAGGATCAGCCGGTATTAAAAGATCAGGTTGCGGGAAAAGTTGTCCGCGTTGAAAGCGCACCAGGTAAAAGAACAGTATCCGGATATCAACTTATCCGTAAACCCAATTATCTTTATAACAGGTTATTAGTCTGGTTTGTAATCAGATTAAAGAAAGTATTAAACAGAGGGTAATATGAACCGGACTATCAAATACTTCAGGGAGGCCATTAAACTTGTCTGGCAAAGTGCTCCGGGCTGGGCTCTGACAAACTTTTCCATTTCTCTTGTACGGAGTTTTTTGCCGCTCGTCCTGATATGGCTGCTGAAAGGTTTGATAGATGGGATAACCAGGGCTGTATCGGAGGCACCTCAAACATCAATAGATAATATTATATGGCTCATCGTAGCCGTGGTTATTGTCTGGTTCCTTGATGAAGCTTTTACCGACTTTGGCAATTTTGTCCGCAAGAAACAATCAATGAAGCTCGAAGCATATATGTATAATCTGCTTCATGCCAAAGCTGTAAAACTTGACCTGATAAATTTTGAGAAACCTGAATATTTTGATTGTCTTGCCAGGGCTGCAAGGGAAGCTCCATGGCGGCCTAACAGTATACTAAATAACCTGGTTTCAATGGTCAGGGGACTCCTGTCGCTGATCCTTATGGCCGGAGTGCTTATAACCCTCCACTGGACAATCGCAGTGCTCCTTCTTGTTTTCAATATCCCGGGAATCTGGCTCCGCCTGCATTATGCCGGAGTACTTTATAATTTTCAGCGTCAGCAGACTCCTGAAGCCAGGAAGACCTCCTATTTTAACTGGCTTCTGACCGGCGACCGCCCTTCAAGGGAGATCAGATTATTCGGACTCGGGAATTATTTTATTTCACTTTTCAGGAAATCTTTCCTGAAAACTAAAGAAGAGGAGATAAGGATCGTAAAAAAGCGAGCCTTAATAGAGCTTGTATCCGATCTTTTCAAGGCAGCTGCCGTCCTTGTCACTCTTTTGTTCATTGCCAGCCGTACGGTAGATGGTACAATTTCCCTGGGCCAGATGGCTATGTTCCTTATGGCATTCAGGCAGGGTATGGTCTGCATTAAAGATCTTCTTGGCTCTGTGGCAGGACTTTACGAGGATTCTCTTTTTATTGGAGATACCTTTGAGTTTCTGAACCTTAAGGAAAATATACAGGCAGTCCAGCCTGTGGTTTTGCCAGAAGCCCTTAAAAAGAGCATTTCTGCTGATAATCTTTCTTTTACCTATCCTGGAAATCTAATCAGTACGATTGATAATATATCATTTGAGATAAAGAAAGGGGAAATAATGGCTTTGGTAGGGCCGAACGGCGCCGGGAAAAGCACCCTTGTACGGCTTCTTTGCCGACTATATGACCCTGATTCAGGATCAATAAAATATGACGGGAATGATATAAAGAATATGGATCCGGAGCAATACAGGAAGTTCTTCTCAGTCGTATTCCAGGATTTTATGCTTTATAATCTTAATGCCGGAGAGAATATCAGGCTTGGTAATATTGATGAATTAAATCCTGATGAGAAACTAAGTTCAGCCGCATCAATCACCGGTATAAATGATCTTATCAGGAATCTTCCGAACGGATATTCCACTTTAATAGGAAATCTATTTGACGACAGCCGCGAACTCAGCTGGGGTGAATGGCAGAAGCTGGCTCTCGCCAGGGCTCTTTTCAGGGACGCCCCGGTACTTATACTCGATGAACCCTCAAGCGCCCTCGATGCGGATACTGAATTTGATATTTTCAGCAGGTTCAGGAACATTGTAAAAGGACGGACCACAATCCTTATCAGCCACAGGTTCAGCAACGTGAGCCTGGCTGACAGGATCATGGTGCTTGATAAGGGAAAGATTATTGAATCCGGGACACATGATGAGCTGATGAAGATGGGCGGAATGTACTTTAACATGTACTCGAAACAGACGAGCAGATTTACCAGATGAACAATAACCTTATTATAAGGAACGAAGAGATATTGCTTATCGGGTTATGCCGGCTTGAATTCTCCAGTGAACATACAGAAAAATTAAAAACCCGTGTATCAGGAACAGTTGACTGGAAATATTTTGCTGATCTTGCCAATGCACACGGAGTGGGAGCACTTGCATATCATAATCTCGAAGAGCTGGGATTTCTCCGGTATATACCAGAGGAGATAGCCAAATTTCTTCATAACATCCTGATGCTGAGCCTTACCAGGAATACCAGACACATGTGTGAAATGAAAGGAGTTCTGAATCTGCTGAACAAGGCAGGTATTAAAACAGTACTTCTGAAGGGGCTGGCTCTTGAAATGTCAGTCTATGGGAATAAAGGGCTGCGGCAGATGACAGATGTGGATGTTCTTATCTCAAAGGAGAACTGTATAAAAGCACGAGAGCTTCTGATGGCTGATGGATTTGAATCACTGCCTGTTAAGTCTTACTTTCATAATCTTATTATTACGCATACCGGGAAGCATCTGCCTTCACTTCTTAAAAACGGATTTTCAATAGAGATACATCATGAGCTTTTCGGCGCCGGGAAAAACGATCTGACAAAAATGCTATATGAAGACACTTTTGAAACAGAAATTAACGGGGAGCGGACTTATATCCCGAAAGCAAAGCTTTTATTTCTTTACCTCGTAAAACATCTCCATTACCATGAAATGAACAACGAATCACAATTACGGCTTTATACCGATCTCGTTGTCCTGCTTGACAGGTTCAGGAATGAGATCATAAACAAAGATCTGCCAGGGTTAGCCGATCAGGCAGGTATCAGTGAAATAATTACAGGGAAGCTTGAAATCCTGAGAGATTTCTGGGGAATAACTTTCCCTGGATTTTTTGATGGTTTTATTGAAAAATGGCATAATCCTGATTCAGCTGAAAAGTTTGTATCCTTCCTAAAATGCCCGAAAAATAATCCTTCTCCTGATAAGGCATTACCATACAGGAATACGTTGAAGGAGATTCCGGGAATTCACAGAAAGATGCTTTTCCTCCTGGGGGATCTTTTCCCTTCAATTAGTTTCATGAAAAAGAGGTATAATTGCAGCAGTGGATGGAAAGCGATTCTTTATTATCCGCACAGGTTAGGGAAGCTATGGTACCTTATTAAGTAGAGAATAAAAAAAAAGAGGCGGTACAAAACCGCCTCTTTCATATTTCTAGTATTCCCAAAGGTCATGTTCAAAATTGAAAAGCTCTGTCTTTATTCGTTCGGCTTCAAAAAGTGTTGATCTGCCAACTGAATATTCGTTGATCATTCTGTCATTAAATACATTGGATTCACCATAAAATATGCTGCTGAATCTTCTCTGCATGAAGAAATCATCATAGGAAATTCTCTGTGCATCATTATTTGATGTAAATGCTTCCTTAGATGCAAGAAGATCCCTCATTTCGTCGAACTTGACCCACCCGAGATAAACCCTGGTCGGTTGGCTGGTTTGAGGATCTATCCCCATATAAACCGGACAAATGGCAATAATCCTGACATCAAGTTTAGAGAGCTTTTTATCAAAATACCACTCTTCATAAAGCATTAATTGTTTTATGTCTTCAGGTTTAGCTGGGTCTTTTATCAATGAGTCCCTGGTACCACCAAATGCATCAATCTGTACCTGGATTGTTCTTTCCCTGGCGCCCATATTTTTACTAATATCGTCATAAGTTCTGGGCACAGAAATATCGTAAAAGTCATAAACATTAACTCTTCCGGATTTAACCTCATTAAGTAACAGGCTGACAAAATTCTCTCTGCCGTCGTTTAATTTTATTGTCGGATAATAGAGCGACTGATTTACCTTTTCCCTAAGGTCTATTAAACGGGTATATTTTTTTGACCATATAACCTCAGCTTCCCTCAGGTATGGATAACTTATCTTTTTTGCATCCGGTATTGATTTCTGGTAAATATCACCGAAAGAAGACTGTCCTCTTGCCAGTCCGGCAATAAATGTCAGGGCGATAATTCCCAATACTATTTTCTTCATCACTGGTACATTTATTTTATTTTGAACGGATTAATCTATTGTCAGTACTATTGCTCCAAGGTCCCTTGGTACTCCATCAGGACCCTTTGCTCTTATGTTTTTTATCGTAAGATCTCTGCCTCGTGTAACAGCGCCGACAATAGTTTTTTGCTGCTCTGTCAGTTTCCAGTTATTACTGTCTGCAACCCTGTCAGCGCCTCTGTCGAAGTAAGAAACTGTAAATCCCAATATATCATATTTGAGTTCAAAGTCAAAATCAGCCCCCATTGATGCAAAAACGCCTTGTTGTGAAAGAGCTTCTGCTTTTGAGATCTTTCCTGATGATTTTCCGCCAAAGCTGGCAATAGGAGTAGGAAGAGGTTTTACCCTGAACTCGATAGGCGGATGGCTTGTGGCTTTTCCGTTTGCATCCTGCGTTGTAACAACAACCTGAACATTTTTACCGACCTGGTCAGGGCTGACTGCCCAGTTGCCCCTGAAAAACTCACCCCTGGCATTCTGAATCCTTTTCTTGGCATAAGTACCGTTATTAACCTTGATACTAATTCTGTCAGGATTTACACCAGGTACAGAAACATCAATCGGGTTATCAAGACCTTTGTACATTACATTCATTGCAGTAGGCGAAACAACAACATTTGGTTCACCAACAAAATATGAAGTATTGAAAGGATAAGGCTTAATAGTTCCGTCAGGCGCTTTCAATGAAATAATACCACCCCATGGATGCGAGCCAAGTGAAGATGCACGTGCAGTGTAAACACCTTTGTTGGTTTCGTCCAGAGGAAGGATCTGTTCTCCGACTTTTATTTCAGGCTGTACTGTTGTATCGGTAGCGGAGATGAATACAGTTGCCTCATAGGTATCACCCAGTGTCACATAATCTGATTTTGGAATTACGATCGCATTGAGCTTGTTAAACTTAAATGAGGATGCATCAATCTGTGTATAAAGGTAATTAAGGACTTCTGTTTCTGCGTTTCTTATATCAACCTGCATTTTTGAAAGCATGGTTATACAGGCAACGAGCGGGAGATGATAGAACTGGACGAGTTCCCATTTTTCCGGAGCGCCACTTGTATCAAAGCCATCTTCGGTACTAAGACTGTTGCGTATTGCATTTTCGGCAGTCAGGTTGCCTCCTTCGAGTGTTGCGATAAGGAATTCGCGGTAATCGATTATCATGGTCTTAAGCCTGAAGGCAAGTCCGGTCTCGTCATCGCCAATAAGAATCTGGGTAGGGATGTTTATTTCATCAATCTTTTTTACGGAATCAATTACTACAATGCCATTTTTGAGAGCATGAAATTCCGGACCTTCAGCCTCTGTGACGATCGATAACTTAAGCCCATTGAGGTATTCAAACAATTCATCAGCGCGTTGCTTTACTTCATATGCAGTCGTTCTGTATTTTCCTGCTTTAGTGGGATTTTCTGCAGCGGCCCTGTCAAAATCAGCATATATGAGGTTATTCTTCAATTCGTAATTCCTAACGGTAAGAGTCAGACCCTTATCAACCTTTTTAAATGCCTCCACGGCATCCTTTGAGACGTTAAGTGCAAGCATGGCTGTAAGCACCAGGTACATCATACCAATCATCTTTTGTCGCGGAGATAGCTTTTCGTGAGCCATTTTACGGGTAGTTTAAATAAGTAAAACAAATGCTGTATTATTTAACATTCATAGCAGCAAGCATATTTCCATAAACACTATTCAGAGCCGACAGATTATCGTTAAGCTTGGTAATCTGTTCACGGTATTTTTTGGTGTCACCTGACGAATCGGTAAGATCTTTCATCAGGCCCTGAATGCCTTTATAAAGAGCATCGGATTCTTTAAGATGGTCATCTGCTCCTTTTTTCTGCAGTTCATAAACAGCATTCAGGGCAGAAAGGTTTTTATTAAGCGTTTCCAGCTGCTGCTGGTAAGATTTTCCTCCGACTTCAATTATTGAAAACGAATCAGCCATATTCTTGTATGTTGAACCGGTTTCATTAATTGCCTTGGTTGTTACCTGATAAGATTCTGTAAGCTTGCCAAGCGAGTCAGTGGCTGTACCAATAGAGTTCGCATACTTTGTAGAAGCAGCAGTAACATCGCCCATAGCATTCATGTTGGCAGTCGTTTCGCTGAGCTTTTTCATTCCTACACCGAGATTCTTGAACAGGTCAGGGGTGATCTCTGATTTTTCAAGCATCTCATCGAACTTTGCCAGTGCTGCGGAACCTGCACCTCCGCCGTATCCGCCGCCACCGCCGACAACGCCTCTGCCAATAGCATCACGATGCTTTCCGGTGCCGCCAGCCGGCAGCTCTTCGCCTTCCTCGGGAATTCCGGCAAGTTCCGGATAAACCAGAGTCCAGTCAATCTCTTCATGCAAGGGTTCAAATGCTGAAAAGAAGAAAATAACAGCTTCTGTTAACAGTCCAACGGTGAGCATTAAGCTAGCCAATGGCCAGTGCTGTATTTTAAACAATGCACCGATAATAACGACGGAAGCACCCAAACCATAGAGTTTTGCGATCATATTCTTCCATCCGCTGCTTTGAACTAATTCTGCTAGGCTCATATACAAGATTATTTAAGGGTTATTTCAATTAAATTTCTGCTCCGATATAAGATCTTACATTACGGAATCCGACATATGGTTTGGTCGAATCCTGATATTCATAGTCTCTGGTACTTGTCTGAAGGAAATATGATATGTCTTTCCAGGAACCGCCGCGGATAACCTTTCGTTTCATCACAGGAGGATCCTGGGGTGTTGCATTATACTCATAGTTAGGCTGGAGGTCATGCTGGAAGATATATGCTGAGGGATGATATGCTCCGCAGGTCCATTCAGAAACGTTACCGGCCATATCAAAAAGACCGTATTCATTGGGGAGGTATGATGCCACTTTCCCTGAATATACATTTCCGTCATCAACGTAGTTACCACGCAAAGGTTTAAAATTAGCAAGGAAACAACCCTTATTATTTCTGGTGTAGGGACCTCCCCACGGGTACATTGACAGGTCAAGAGCTCCTCTTGCGGCGTATTCCCATTCTGTTTCAAGCGGGAGTCTGTATCTCTGAACATCAACAATACCCTGTTTCCTTAAGGCTGAATTCATAAAATCGGTTCTCCAGTTGCCGAAAGCCGTTGCCTGCAGCCAGTTTACACCTACAACAGGATAATCATCAAATGAAGGATGCCAGAAATAAAGATCTGCCTGCGGGTCATTGAATGAATATGTGAAATCCCTGATCCAGCAAAGAGTATCAGGATAAATGTTGATAATAACGTGTTTGATAAATGAAGAACGGTCCTTAATGTCAGTCTTTGATCCGTCAAGATTTGTCACCTGTCCTTCATATTTCCCTGTATTATTTTCATAATCATAGACATACCTTGATTTGGAAGCCTGCTGGTAATCAACCCAGAAATAGGAATAATTAAATTTGCGTATATCATACTGTTTTCTGCCGTTGAACCTTTCTTCGGGAGGATAATACATCTCTTCGATAATTCCTTTCGTTGTTTCTTCTTCCGGATCAATTTTTTCTTCCCAGTTAATGACATTTGGTTCAATTACATTGCCCTCTTCGTCAACAAGGAAATATTCCCTTTCAGCTATTCCTGCCTCGCCAAGCTTTGTTCTGAGGATTGAATCACGAACCCAGTATACAAATTGGCGGTATTTATTATTTGTTATTTCCGTCTGGTCCATCCAGAAAGCATCAACCGTCACAGACTTTGAAAGGCTGTTCATCGCAAATACGGCATCCTGGTCGCTGGGGCCCATTACGAAACTTCCGGCAGGTATAAATGCCATTTCCATGGGGACCGGTTCAAAAAACTTCTTCCTTCCCAGCACACCGGTTAGCTCACCAGTATTTGAAGAACCGCACCCGCTCAACAAGATTATTATTATCAGGGCAGATAGGATAACCTTTTTCATATTTTTCAATAATTTATATTGCAAGTAAGGTATTTTTTTTTAAATAATCATAAAAATCTGATACTTTTATATTTCATCGGGCTTTTCCCGAGACTGAGGTCAAAACAATAGTTCACCATAAATTCATGCGATCCGCTTGTGTTTTTCCTTATATCCGACAAGGGAAAATCATAAGCATAACCAATCCGTATCCCGTTATAAAGCTCAAAGCCAACCATGCCAATCAAAGCATCACCGGCTCTGTAGGAAACGCCACCCCATATCTTTTTATTGTATCGCACCAGGGACGTTACATTGAACTGGACAACCTTGCCATCACTGAACGCAAATACCGAGGGCAGCAGCTCGAATGAAGGATTAGACAGCTGAACGGTATACCCACCGGTCAGGTAATAATGCCTGCTGATATAGCTCACAGCAGAAGAATTGTCTTTTGTGAATTTAATTTTAGGCTGGTTAATATGAGTGACAGAAACAGCGGCATAGTATTTATCTGTCGTATAGTATGCCCCGATCCCGGCATCAAACGCTATTACACTTTCTTTATTTACCGGTATCAGTGGATCCTCATTGGGTTGGGTGAATCCATCCCCGGGTGGTATGTACCAGCTCGGCTCAAGGGACTTATTTATTATTCCGAGGTTTATCCCGAGACCCAGCTTTCCCATACCCAGTTCCATCAGATATGAATATGAACCTGAGATATTTATATCCTTGTCAAAGCCAATATTATCACTTACAATTAAAAGTCCAACACCGCTTTTGATCCTGAAAGGGGAAATAGGTGCGGTAATATGAAAAACGGTTGTCGATGGAGCACCTTCAAATCCAAGCCATTGCTGCCTGTTCAGGGCTGTCGCACAAATCATTCCTGAAGTGCCTGCAATACCCGGATTATAGGTCATTGTGTTAAACATATAATGACTAGAAAGCGGATCCTGCTGTGACATAACGACACAGGGTATCATGATTAAAAAAAGAAATGCAATAAGTAGTTTTTTCATTTCTTTTATGGCAGATGCAATATGGGTGAACAGAATCAGTAAAATAAATAAAAATATAAAACGTAAACAAATATACTTTTATTTATTTAGTGTTAAAAAAATATCGTTTTGATGAGTATATCCTTATGAAATGATGAACAGTACCGTACTGATGATAAACAGCAGAAACCAGTGAGCATTTATGATTTAAGCCTTTCATATCCCTGCATCCATCGTTCAGGCACTTCATTCCGGTTGGCTTTAAGATAGTCCTCATGAGAACAGGCAATATAGATGTTCCTGTCGGCCCCGGCCGGCAATTCCATCCACCATCTGTCTGTCAGATTGCTTTTCACGAAAATAAGATCCTCATCAAGATCCGTTATTCTTACATGATATTTTATAAATCTTCCGGAATTAGTATTGCTTAAAACAGGAGCTTCATACTGCTTCTGTGAAAATCCTTCAAGGAAAAACCACAGTATCTGTGCTGCCAGACCGGAAGTCTGGGCCCTTATATCAAAATCCGGATTTACATCAAACAGACCGAATACTTTCAGGTTGTCGGATATGCCAGCATATCTTGCAAGCAGACAGATCTCTTCTCCGTAAAAGCCATTGGGAGAAGGACTTATGGTTCCGGGAGCATCTGATTGCCTGACTGCTGAAATATCAAAAACAGCTACATGCGAGTCTCTGAAAAAAGGTTCGGTAAGGTAAATAGCCTTTCTCACATCACCTATCCTGATAATCTCTGACTTGCGCTTCAGAAACCGGTTAATAACCTGCTGATCATTAAGATATGTCTGATACCCTATATTGATATAATGATCAAGAAAGCTTTTATGGTTATGAATAAGATTATAGAGGTAGTTAAAAGAATCTGCCTCTTTTTTTTCATTAATAAGATCAATCCTCGGATCAACCGCAAGGAGGGAATACTTTGTTTTCAACCTTGACATAGCACCGTCAATTGCAGTTATCAGGGCGCTGCTTCCGCCTATGATCACAGGGAAAATATCTTCACCGATGAGCCAGCAGAGAATATCAGTAAGTCCTGCAATCGTATCATTGAAGGTAACTCCCTGCTTCATATTTCCAAGGTCAATGATCTTTGATTTTCCCGGTATCCTAGACAACCTGTAAAGCTGTCCCCGGATACTGTCAGGGCCCTTCATTGTCCCTGTTCCGGGAGAATTTCTTCCTTCGGGAACCCCGAACAGCGCTATTTTATATTTGTTGATATCTTTAATCGATACGCTTTCGGTATTCACGAATATATTATGAGGGAAGCATGCCTGTCTGGCCAGGTGTTCAAATCCAGGACCTTCGATACTGACGGGATTAAAATAATCGTTGAGATCTGTCATGGTGATTTTCATGAGCTTTTTTTGGATTTATTGCTTTTTTCAATGATGATGATACAATCTTCCCTGGTCAGTTTTTCAGTATCAGTGCCTTTTGGAAGCCGGTAATTCTGCTTTTCCCGCGAAAGGTAAGGGCCATATTTCCCGTTCAGGAGAAGTATATCCCCGAAATCCTTAATGATCTTCTTCTGCTCATTCTCGTTCTTTTCCCTGATTATTTCAATAGCCCTGTCCATAGTTATGGTGTAAGGATCATCAACACCTTTCTTCAACGAAAAGAATTTGCTTTTGTACCTTATGTAAGGTCCGAATTTTCCAATGCCGACTATCATCTCTTCTCCTTCATGCATGCCCAGCGATCGTGGCAGACGGAAAAGATCAAGGGCCTCTTCCAGCGTGACGGTTTCTATCAGCATATTTTTTGAAAGGCTGGCAAACCTTGGCTTGCTGCCGTTTTCGGAGTTCCCTATTTGTGCCACCGGTCCGAACCGCCCCATCCTTACTGAAACAGGTTCACCGGTTTCGGGATGATTACCCAGCACCCTGGCACCTGTTTTATGGTCTTTCTTCTCCAGGGCATTTTCAATGGTTTTATGGAACGGGCCATAAAAGGTATGGAGCATTTTTGTCCATTTCAGATTACCAAGTGCAATTTCATCAAATTGCTCCTCAACATCAGCAGTAAAATTATAGTCAACAATATCTGAAAAGTTATCAATAAGAAAATCATTGACGATCATCCCTATGTCCTGTGGAAAAAGTTTCGATTTCTCTTTCCCGGTTATCTCTGTTTTTGATGTGGTTGAAAACTTTCCTTTTTCAAGGGTTATTATACTGACAGCCCGCTTTTCTCCCGGCCTGTCTTCCCTTAGAACATATCCCCTGTTTTGAATTGTGGATATTGTAGGTGCATAAGTTGATGGTCTTCCGATACCCAGCTCCTCAAGCTTCTTAACCAAACTTGCTTCAGTGTACCGGGGAGGAGGAGATGTAAATTTCTGAGATGCAGTGACTGTATTATAGTAAAGGGGCATTCCCTTTTTAACAGGAGGGATGACATATCTTTCCTCATCACTGTTTTCCTGATCGGTCGATTCTGTATAAACCCTGAGAAAACAATCAAATTTAATCACTTCGCCTGAAGCATTGAAAGTTACCGGAGAGTTATTTATTTCAACGGAAATCGTTGTTTTTTCCACTTCAGCATCTGACATCTGTGATGCCACGGTTCTTTTCCATATCAGTTCATAGAGCTTTTTCTCATTCGGATTGCCTGTTATAGTTGAATTGTCAAGGTATGCCGGGCGTATTGCCTCATGAGCTTCCTGGGCTCCTTTTGTTTTGGTCTTGAACTGACGTGTCTTTGAGTATTTTATACCAAATCCGTCAACAATTACTTCGCGCGATTTTGCCAGTGCAAGCTTTGAAAGATTGGTTGAATCGGTTCTCATGTATGTGATCTTTCCAGCCTCATAAAGTTTTTGCGCTACAGCCATTGTCTGTGCAACAGAAAAACCAAGTTTCCGGTAAGCTTCCTGCTGCAGGGTTGAAGTTGTGAAGGGAGGTGCAGGCGACCTGGTTCCCGGTTTGACAGTAATACCGGCAACTTTATATTCAGACCCAGCGCAGAGTTCCAGGAATTTCTGTGCCTCATTTCCGTCATTGAATCGCTTTGATGCTTCAGCCTTTATTATTGCACTTTCACCATCTTTTTGGTCAATCCTGAAAACTGCAATAACCCTGAAAGAGGATTCGGATTTAAACGAAATTATCTCTCTTTCCCTTTCAACAATGAGCCTCACGGCTACTGATTGCACCCTTCCCGCTGAAAGAGAGGGCTGAACTTTTTTCCAGAGAACAGGAGAGATCTCAAAACCCACAAGACGGTCAAGTATTCGACGGGCCTGCTGAGAATTGACCAGGTTCATATCTATCTGTCGGGGATTTTCAATTGCGCTGGTAATTGCATCTTTAGTGATCTCATGAAATACTATTCTGCGGGTGGAGGAAACTTCAAGCTTAAGGACCTCTGTAAGATGCCATGCTATGGCTTCACCTTCACGATCCTCATCGGAAGCGATCCAGATATTTGTTGCATCAGCAGCTGCCTTCTTGAGTTCATTGACAACCTTTACTTTTTCCTTTGGGATCTCATAGTCAGGGGTAAAGTCTTTTTCAACATTAATGCCCTGATTTTTTTTTGCAAGGTCCCTTATATGTCCGAAACTTGATATAACGCGGAAATCTTTTCCAAGAAACTTTTCTATGGTTTTTGCCTTTGCAGGGGATTCAACAATTACGAGATTTTCAATCATCTAAAGCGAGATTATTTCAGTTAAAAAACACGGCAAAGTAAATCATTTAGAGACCAAACTTCAAAATAAACCGTTAAGTTTCTTTAATATTTTACTATTTTTGAGACAAATATTCCCCCCTTATGAAAGATAAAACAGGCAATCGAAAATACCTGATATGGTTTTGGATCATATTCATATTGCCTGTTGTATTCGTCGTTACTCTGTTTATTCTTATTTCAAATGAAAAGCTTGGGACAATGCCCTCTTTCAGTGAACTTGAAAACCCGGAATATTTTTTAGCCGCGGAGGTTTATTCTGAAGATGAGGTGCTCCTTGGCAAGATCAGCATTGAAAACAGAACATGGACCGATTACAAGGATCTGTCGCCCTATCTCGTCGATGCATTAATTACTACAGAGGACATAAGATACTACAGGCACTCGGGAATTGATATACGCGGATTGGCACGGGCTGTAGTCAAGACTATTCTTCTTGGCCAGAATACCGGAGGAGGAAGCACAATAACACAGCAGCTTGCAAAGCTGCTCTATCCCAGGGATACAGCAAGAGTTTCCTCCATAACAAGAACTATAAGGCTTGGAGTTTCCAAATTCAAGGAATGGCAGACAGCCGTCAAGCTTGAAAAAAGCTATACAAAGGAAGAAATAATTGCCATGTACCTTAATAAATATGACTTCCTGTATCAAGCTATTGGTATACGTTCGGCATCCAGGGTCTATTTCAATACCACTCCCGATTCTCTTAATATTCAGGAGGCAGCTGTGCTTATTGGCATGCTTAAGAATTCGAGTGCATATAATCCTCAGAAGTACAATGACCGCATGTTCAAAAGGAGGAATGTTGTGATCTCCCAGATGGCAAAATACGGTTATATCGATGCCTCAGTTGCTGACTCGGTCAAAAAACTGCCTATTGAACTCGATTTCCAGATTGAAGATCATAATACAGGTCCGGCCACTTATCTGCGGGAATATCTCCGCAACACAATGCGGCGTCCGGAACCCGATAAGAGCAAATATGTCAGGGAATCATCCTATGAGGATGCATTATGGGAATGGGGAAATAATCCTCTTTACGGATGGTGCAACAAAAATAAAAAACCGGACGGTTCAAACTATGATATTTATAAGGACGGCCTGAAAATCTATACCACGGTTAATTCGAAAATGCAGCAATATGCAGAAGAAGCACTTATTGAACATCTTTCAAAGGACGTTCAGCCCGGTTTCTACGAAAGAACAAAGACTTTTAAGAATCCCCCTTATTCCGACGACCTGACAAAAGATGAGATTGATGTGCTGATAATGAATTCATTAAAGCAGAGCGACAGGTATTATGTGATGAGGGCCAGAGGGGTTCCTGAAGATTCCATTTTGCTTGCCTTTAATACGCCCGTGAAGATGAAAATCTTTTCATGGAAAGGCGAACGGGATACAATAATGACTCCGCTTGATTCTATCAGATACTATAAATATTTTGTCAGATCTTCTTTCATGGTAGAAGATCCGCATAACGGGCATGTTAAAGCTTATGTGGGAGGACCAGATTTCAGGTATTTCAAATGGGATGCTGTTACTCAGCAAAGGAAACAGGTCGGTAGCACCATCAAACCCTTCCTTTATACTATTGCAATGCAGAATGGTTATTCTCCATGCTATGAGGTTGAAAATATTCCCCGTTCATTTGAGGATGTGGTAAATGATACGACCTGGACACCAAGAAGCTCAGGGCCAAAAGCATATCATGGGAAAATGGTAACATTGAAATGGGGACTGGCGCAATCCGAAAACTATATTTCGGCCTGGCTAATGGAACAATTCAGACCCACTGCAGTAGTCGATCTTATGCACAAAATGGGAGTCAGGAGCTTCATTGATCCTGTATATTCAATTTTCCTGGGTACCTCTGATATAAAGCTTGAAGAGATGGTGGGGGCATACGGAACCTTTGCAAATAAAGGAGTCTATACCCGGCCGATGTATGTAACCCGCATTGAGGATAAAAACGGAAATGTTATTTCCAGGTTCACGCCCAAGATTGAGGAAGTTCTGAGTGAAGAGACGGCTTATCTGATGCTTAGCCTTTTGCAGGGTGTTGTTCTAACCGGTTCGGGACGAAGAATGAGACTTGAGCCATATAACCTGTTAAACCAGATCGGAGGGAAGACTGGAACAACACAAAACCAGGCGAACGGATGGTTCATGGGAATAACTCCAAATCTTGTTGGAGGTGTATGGAGCGGATGGGAAGACCAGGCCATACATTTTGAAACCCTCACAGAAGGGCAGGGAGCAGAAATGGCTTTGCCTATTCTCGCTATTTTCCTGAGAAAAATATATGATGATCCGGAGTTCGGGATCATGGAAACAGATGAGTTCGAACGTCCATCCGGCTTCAATATGGAGCTCGATTGTGAAAAGGTCAGACGGGAAAGTTCAAGGAGGGATAATCCGCTGAGGGATAGATATTAGGACACGTACCCACCCCCTTAATCCCCCTCCCTGCTGTCGCAAGGAGGGGGAAATAGCTGACATATAATACTTTACACCCCCTCCTTACGAAGTAGGGAGGGGGTCGGGGGGTGGGTACATGTTATTTTCAGCTGAATAACGACCTTACCAGATGTTCAATCTTCCCTACATGTACCACTTCGATTTCAATCCCTTTTATATCAACATTCCTGTGATACTTCGAAAGGCAGATCTTTTTAAATCCCATTTTTGAAGCCTCTCTTATACGTTGTTCGATCCTGGATACCGGACGGATTTCTCCCGAAAGCCCTGTTTCTCCTGCAAAACAGACTTCCCTTGAAATCGGAATATCAAGATTTGATGACAGCACCGAGCTGATTATTGCAAGATCAATAGCAGGATCATTCACTTTTATGCCCCCGGCAATGTTAAGGAAAACATCCTTTATCCCCAGCCTGAAGCCAGCCCTTTTCTCGAGCACCGCAAGCAGCATGTTAAGCCTTCGTATATCAAATCCGGTAGAGCTTCTCTGGGGCGTTCCGTAAACAGCACTGCTGACGAGAGCCTGAGTTTCAATAAGGAAGGGACGAAGACCGTCAACAGTGGCAGCAATTGAAATCCCGCTCAACGATTCATCGTGTTGATTAATAAACAGATCAGATGGATTATTTACCTCTTTCAGGCCTGATTCACCCATTTCGAATATGCCAAGCTCGGAGGTCGATCCGTACCTGTTCTTTACTGAACGCAGGATCCTGTAAACATAATTATTATCTCCTTCAAAATAGAGGACGACATCAACAATATGCTCAAGCACTTTTGGTCCTGCCAGGGTTCCGTCCTTTGTAATATGGCCGATGAGAAAGACAGGGATGCCTGATATTTTGGAATATTTGAGAAGCTGAGCCGCACACTCCCTTACCTGTGATACTGAGCCGGCTGATGATTCCAGCATACCGTTACTGATAGTCTGAATGGAGTCAATGATTATAAGTCCCGGTTTCAGGTTCTCAGAATAGGCAAGAATATTTTCAAGTTCTGTTTCGCTGAGTACGTAGCACAATGGATTGGAGCCTTTAAGGCGGCGGGCCCTCAGGCTTATTTGCTCATTGCTCTCTTCCCCCGATACATATAATATTGTTGTATTTTTCAATGCAAGGGCCAACTGGAGTGCAAGTGTTGATTTTCCGACACCGGGTTCTCCCCCGAGAAGAATCAGAGATCCGCCGACCATTCCTCCTCCAAGGATCCTGTCGAGCTCAGAGATACCGGTTTTATGACGGTTTTTTTCATCTGCTTTGATATTATCGAGAAGCTCAGGTTTACTTTTCTCCCTGTCAGTAGCAAATGAAAGACTTTTTGATGAAGCCGGGGCAATTATCTCTTCATGGTAAGTGTTCCACTCTTTGCATGAAGGGCATCTTCCTATCCATTTTGCAGATTCTACACCGCAATTCTGACAGACAAAAACGGTTTTGGATTTAGCCATTGCTTCTTACTTTTTTGTGCCAACCGTACATAATATATATTGAAAAAATCCCGATGATTATTTCAAAAATAATCTGCGATTCATGCGTAAGTAAAGCAAAAGTGAGTCCATCCTCAAGGCTTACCCCCTCTATAACAACGAGTGCCCGTGATACGGCATAATGGAATGCCCCGAATCCGCCCTGTACAGGGACCGACATTCCCAGTCCGCCGATTACCAGTATGACAAGAGAATTCCAGAACGAAATATGTGATGTGCTTTCAATGGAGAATACGACTACCCATGTCATTAGGGCATAACTGATCCAGATAATGAAGGTATGTAAAATAAATTCCCATTTTCTTTCCAGATTGGCGATAGTTTTAAGTCCGCTTATTATGCCTTTTGCGATATCAAACATCTTTGAAAAAAACCTTATTTTCCGCAGGTTTTGTCTGTATCGTATAATCAGGTACAGGGCAATAATAAATACAAGTATCAGAAGCGCCCAGAAGATCCATGATAAGTTAACCACTGAAAGGACTTTATCCCTGAAGGGTATGAAGATGCTTTCTTTAAGAAACTCATTAATGATCGATCCGCTGGTAAAAATAATTATTACAAGGAGTATCAGGATCGAAAATAAATCAATTGTACGTTCAATGATTACAGTTCCTATAAGTTTGTCAACTGCCAGCTTTTCTTTTTTCCCCAGTGCTACGCACCGTGTTATTTCTCCTATTCTTGGAAGGGCAAGATTTGCCAGGTAACCGATCATCATAGCATGGAAGGTGTGCCAGAATGAAGGGTGATAGTCAAGCGGATGAATAAGGAGCTGCCATCGGCGGGCACGGCTCATAAAAGCCACGAAACCGAAGAAAACCGACAGGATCAGCCAGTAATAATTTGCTTCCCTGAGGTTTTTGGCGAGGCTTTTAAAGTCAACGTTACGGAAAGCCAGCCACAACAGGAATATCCCTACAGCAAGAAATCCGAGAAACTTCAGCACCTGTATGATGATCTTTTTCAAAATCAGATCAGTTTATTTGTTTTTGTATCGGGGAAAATAATGGCCGGATTGAACGATTTAGCTTCTTTGGGTTCCATAAAGGCATAAGACATGATCAGCAATATATCACCGGTTAAGACTTTCCGGGCAGCAGCGCCGTTAACGCAGATATCACCGGATCCTCTTTTACCTTTTATGACATATGTTTCAAAACGTTCCCCGTTATTCAGGTTCAGAACCTGGACTTTCTCATTTTGAATTATATTCGATGCATCCATCAGATCTTCATCAATGGTGATGCTTCCGATATAGTTCAGGTTTGCTTCAGTAACCGTCACCCTGTGGATCTTGGACTTTAATACTTCTATAATCATATTAGGGTATAAAATAAATCAAAATAACATGGCAAAGTTAATCATCCTTTTGATTCACACCAATTGGAATTCGATATTATCAATAAGCCTTATCTTTCCTGCCCTCACAGCAATACAGCCATAATAACTATTCCCTTTTTTCATTTGTTTTTTTGAACTGACGGGAACAAGCTTCTTATCATCAACAATTTCAAAATACTCAACACTGAATCCTGCTTTCTTTTCAATTGTTTTCCTTACATAATCCCTGATTTCAGGGATATCCTTCCCCTCCAGCATTACTGATGCTGTATAGATTGCTTTATGTATAACAGGGGCATTTTTCCTAACCGAAGGTTCAAGCAGCGCGTTTCTGCTGCTCATAGCAAGACCGTCGGGTTCACGGATTATAGGATTCACTGCAATTTTGACTTTGTACCGGTTCTGTCTGACCAGCTCTTTAATTACAGCTACCTGCTGGAAGTCTTTCTGCCCGAAAAATGCAAGGTCGGGACGAATTATTTCAAAAAATCTGCTGACTATCTGGGTGACACCATTGAAATGGCCAGGACGATGAAGAGCTTCCATAATATTATCGAGATTACCGAAACGGAAGATCCTTTTATCTTCAGCCGGATACATTTCTTTATCATCTGGCGTAAAGACAATATCATTATTTCTGAGCACTTTCCCGAGAAGCGAAAGATCTTTTTTCAAAGGACGGGGATATTTCCTGAGATCCTCCTTATTATTAAACTGGGTTGGATTGACATAAATGCTTACAACCACAAGAGGACACTGACTGGTCGCAGCATTCACAAGAGAAAGATGGCCTTTATGCAAGGCTCCCATTGTCGGTACAAATCCGACAGGAGATTGATGCAGGTTCTTAAGCGTTGACTGAAGCTCTTTAATAGTACTTATAACCTTCATTTAAGAAAATTTAACATGCAAAGCTAACTGTTCCGGATTTACAATTTGTAAGTTATCTCATTTTTTATTATTATCTTTGCACCTTATTACGAAGAGGTTATCGAGGCAGGTAATGGAAAGCAGGAAGGTATTATTCATTTCACAGGAGATCACTCCGTATTTAGGGGAAAACAAATTATCAAAGATCGGAAGATATCTACCCCAGGGTATTCAGGAAAGGGGTAAGGAGATTCGCACTTTCATGCCGCGCTATGGATGTATTAACGAACGGCGGAATCAGTTACACGAGGTGATAAGACTTTCCGGAATGAACCTGATAATTGACGACACCGACCATCCTCTTATTATCAAGGTCGCTTCAATCCAGAGTGCAAGGATGCAGGTCTATTTTATCGATAATGATGATTACTTCCAGAGAAAACATATTGTAACCGATGCTGCCGGGAATGAATTTGAAGATAACGATGAACGGGCTCTTTTCTTTGCCCGTGGTGTTATTGAAACGGTGAAGAAGCTGAGGTGGGCTCCGGATATTGTACATTGTCATGGCTGGATGTCGGCTCTTGTTCCTGTCTATCTCCGGAACATATATAGTGACGATCCCCTGTTCCATAATTATAAAATCATTTATTCAATTTACAATAATGACTTTAAAATGCCGTTTAGATCGACGTTCGCCGATAAACTGCGTTTTGACGGAATAGACGGGGAAAATCTTAAAATGCTTAAAAAACCCGATTTTATAAATATTTCAAAACTGGCGATCAAATATTCCGACGGAATCATTATCGGAAGCGAACAAATAAACAATGAATTAAGCAAGTACCTTAAGACAATTAACAAATCCGTACTTCCATACAAGAATGAAACAGAATATATTGATGCCTATAACGACTTTTATGACAAGATTTTATCATAGTTCAATAATATCCGGCAGATCATTTAATTATCTAAAGACTTTTTCCCTGGCAATTATTGCCGGAATATTGGTTCTTTTTAGTTCATGCGAGGAAGAGGGAACCATTATCGGTAGAAAGTTATTGCCGGGAAGCGATTTTATATCTATGTATTCTACAGATACCTTAAGTATCAGGTCCTATACAATGTATTCTGATTCCCTGGAATCTGATAATCCCGAATATTCATATCTGGGACAGATTTATGATCCTTATTTTGGAACAACAATCACGGAATTTGTTTCTCAGCTCAGGTTATACGATACATTAGGCAGTGGGGTTTACACAGTAGATTCTGTTAAGCTGATGCTTACATTTGAAGAAGTATCAGGTGATACATCTGCAGGTCACATCATAAGATTATCAGAAATTTCAGACGAAATATTTAAAGATTCAACCTATTTTTCCAGCCAGCCGGTCCCGCTTACAGGATACTCTGTTGAGGCTGTATTGCCTGTTTTAAGATCAGATACCGTCAATACCATAACCCTTGATCTTCCTCCATCATTTGGAGAATATCTCATTCGCGACAAAACAAAGCTGTTTTATAGTGAAAATGATGATGAACCTGATTTCCGTTCCTATTTTAAAGGTTTGTATTTCCAACTAATATCTGCCGGAAATTCTACCTTCATTAAGCTAAGTCTTTTGCCGCCAGATAATTTTAGCACATATAAACACGTTCTGACCGTGTACATGCATGATGCGGATACAGTCAATTCGTCAATAAATCTTATACTGGATGCCAAAACAAAAAATGCTGCCTTCAATAAATATTCGCATGATTACAGCACCGCAGAAGCCGGGAAAAAAATTGTACATATTAATGACGGAATTAAAGACACGCTGTCATATGTTCAATGCCTGAACGGAGTTTACACAAAGTTTGTCCTACCGGGCCTGGAAGATATTAAGAACGATACTTCATTTTCAGGAATATATATAAATAAAGCGAGGATCATCTGTCCTGTTCAATATGACGGAGATGCATACATAGGTGCATCTTTCCCGTCACTTTTATATATGGGATATTATACTAATACAGGAAAAACATATCTGGTCCCTGATTATAGTATCAGCACGTCTTTCTATGACGGAAAGATTGATACCACAGCAGGGAATTATACCTTTAATGTAGCCTCATATGTACAAAATTTCCTGGATGATTCTAAAGGTACATTAAAGCCTGAATTTCAACTGGCTCTTCCTGAAGGCTCAGTTCAGAATGCAATCCTGAAGGCAAATAGCAGCAACTTCCCCGTAAAATTTGAATTAACCTATACCAGGTTCTGATTATTCCAGCCGATTTATCTAAATTCGTATCCGGTTTTCTAAAACAGACATATGTGCGGAATTATTGGTTATATTGGTTCGAGGCCTGCCCGCCAGATAATTATTAACGGATTAAAGCGCCTTGAATACCGCGGATATGATTCCGCAGGACTTGCGCTTGTAAACGGTGATACCAGAATCTTCAAATGTAAAGGCAGGGTCATGGATCTTGAAGAGATGGTAAACAAATCAAATTTTGACGGGACCACCGGGATGGGGCATACCAGGTGGGCAACTCACGGAGAGCCCAACGAACTGAATGCACATCCGCAGATCTCTTACAAGGGTAATTTCATTGTTGTCCATAACGGCATTATTGAAAACTATGCCCTGCTTAAAAAACATCTCCAGGGACGGGGGATAAAATTCACCAGCCAGACCGACACCGAAGTGCTTGCAAACCTGATGGATCATCTTTATATTGAGGGAGACCTTACTGCAGAACAGGCAATTACAATGGCCCTGAACAGGGTTGAAGGCGCTTACGGACTTGTGATCATCTGTACAAAAGAACCTGACAGGCTCTTTGCAGCTAAAAAGGGGAGTCCTCTTGTTATTGGAGTCGGAGATGGAGAGAACTTCATCGCATCCGATGCCACCCCTATTGTTGAATATACTCAAAGGGTAATATATCTGAATGATGATGATATTGCTATTATTAAAAAAGATGAGCTTGTTCTTAAAACTATAAAGAGTACAATGATTAAACCTGAAGTCACGGAAATTGACCTTAAGATAGGAGAAATTGACAAAGAGGGATTCGCACATTTCATGCTGAAGGAGATATTTGAGCAGCCAAGGGCAATTCATGATACTTTCAGAGGAAGAGTGCTTCCTGACCATTCTGGTATTATGCTTGGAGGATTGCATGATGTGCTGGATGCATTGTCAAAATCAGAAAGGATAATCATTGTAGCTTGCGGTACTTCCTGGCATGCAGGACTTCTTGGAGAGTACCTGTTTGAAGAATATACCAGGATCCCGGTTGAAGTCGAATATGCTTCAGAATTCAGATACAGGGATCCAATAATTAATAAAGGTGATATTGTCATTGCCATCAGCCAGAGCGGTGAAACTGCCGATACTCTTGCTGCAGTCAAGCTGGCAAAGGAAAAAGGAGCCAAGGTGATGGGAATCTGTAATGTGGTTGGAAGCAGCATCCCTCGCGAAACCGATGCAGGAGTTTATACCCATGCAGGACCTGAGATCGGTGTAGCCTCAACAAAAGCATTTACTACCCAGATCACAGTCCTGGCAATGATGGCATTTGAGATAGGACACCTGAAAGGCATTATTTCAGATTCTGTATTTACAGAACTCATTACCGAACTTGTCTCAATTCCGGAAAAAATTGAGAAAGCCCTGAAAGTGAATGACCAGACATTAAAACTATCAGAAATCTTCAGGGATACTCATAATGCTATTTACCTTGGAAGAGGATATCTTTTTCCTGTTGCTCTCGAAGGAGCGCTTAAACTGAAGGAGATCTCCTACATACATGCTGAAGGATATCCCGCTGCTGAAATGAAACACGGGCCCATTGCCCTTATTGATGAAAATATGCCGGTTGTCGTTGTGGCAACAAAAGACGACACTTATGATAAGATCATTAATAACATTCAGGAGATTAAGGCAAGAAAAGGCAAGGTGATAGCAATCGTTACAGAAGGAGATGAGATAATCAGCAAAATGGCCGATTATGTGCTCGAGGTTCCTGAAACACTGCCTGTATTTTCAGCACTTCTTGCAGTAATTCCTCTTCAGCTGCTGTCATACCATATAGCTGTCCTCAGGGGATGTAATGTAGATCAGCCAAGGAATCTTGCCAAATCTGTTACTGTTGAATAAAATATCTGAACAAAACATTATAATTATGGGAGGAAGATACAGGAAGATTAAAAGCGACGAGATCCGGTCAATGATATCAAACGGCTGCAGCTGTGAAGACTGGGGAAAAATATCTGTGCTTGAAGGATTCAATCCTCTGCAATGTAAAAATGTAATCTTTTCCGGTAACATTAAACTGGGCATTTTCGATAAACCCTTCACAGATGAGTCGGGTGTGAGCACACCGGGAGGGATACTGAATGCACGGCTTCATAACTGCACAATCGGATCAAATGTGGTTATTAATAATATAGGTGAGTATATTGCCAATTACAATATTGAGGATGGTGCTGTTATTAAAAACTGCGGTAAGATACACACTGAAGGCATTTCTGAATTCGGTAACGGGACACCTGTTGCCGTTCTGAACGAAACTGGCGGCAGAATGGTCAGGATATGGGATCGCCTTTCTGCTCATGAAGCATATATAATCGCCCTGTACCGTCATCGCAGCAACGCTATAAAGATCATTGAAAAGATGATAAATGATTATTCTGAATCGGTAGCATCAGATACAGGAATAATAAGCGGGAATTCCAGGATATTCAACTGCAGCAACATAAGAAATATAAAGATTGGTCCGTACAGCCGCATTGAAGGCGCAGTAAGCCTGAATGAAGGATCTGTGAACAGCTGCAAGGAAGATCCCGTATATATAGGTCCGGGAGTGATAATGGAGCATTTTATTGTCTGTTCAGGAGCAATAATAACCGAATCAACCCTCATCGATAAATGTTTTATAGGCCAGGGATGCGTTCTTGGGAAACACTATTCAGCCGAAAATTCGCTTTTCTTTGCCAATTGCGGAGGATATCATGGCGAAGCATGTTCAATTTTTGCAGGACCATATACTGTCACACATCATAAATCAACGCTTCTTATAGCAGGTATCTTTTCTTTCATGAACGCCGGAAGCGGCTCAAACCAGAGCAATCATATGTATAAGCTCGGGCCGATCCACCAGGGTATTATGGAACGCGGTTCAAAAACAACCAGCGATTCCTACCTGCTGTGGCCTGCACGTATCGGACCATTCACCCTGGTAATGGGACGTCATTATAAGAATATGGATACGTCGTCTCTTCCATTCTCATATCTCATTGAAAGCAATGATGAAAGCATACTGGTTCCTGGTATAAATCTAAGGAGCGTCGGTACGATAAGGGATGCACAGAAATGGCCGTTGCGAGACAGAAGAAAAGATCCGGTGAAAATTGATCAGGTCAACTTTAACCTGCTGAGTCCCTATACTATACGCAAAATGTTCGAAGGGAGGGATCTTCTTGGTAACCTTAAATATTTATCAGGAGAAGTTTCTGCTACCTATACCTATAAAAACATGCTGATAAAAGGAGCATCCCTTGAAAGAGGAATTGAGCTTTATCAGACTGGCATAAATAAATTCCTCGGTAATTCTTTAATAAAAAGGCTTGAAAAAAACGATCTGAAAACAACGGCTGCGCTAAGAAAGAGGCTTGCTCCTGATAAGAAAATGGGTTCAGGAGAATGGGTGGATATTGCCGGGCTCATTGCTCCGAAGCAGGCGGTTGACGACCTTCTTGATGGTATTGAATCAGGGAAGCTTAAGAAAATTGAAGATGTTGAGGATTCTTTCAGGGAAATGCATAAGTCTTACTATGACTGGGAATGGACATGGTCATGTGAGAGGATCGAAGAAGAAGAAGGTAAATCAGTTGATAAATTCACTGTGGCCGATGTAATCAGGATCGTTAAAAGATGGAAGAAAAGCGTGGTCGATCTTGATAAAATGCTCTATGATGATGCGCATAAGGAATTTACTTTATCATCAATGACAGGATTTGGCATTGACGGGGGTGCCGAGATTAAAAAACTCGATTTTGAACAGGTAAGGGGCGAATTTGAATCAAATACTGTTGTTGCCGCAATCCAGGATCATATTAAGAAGAAATCAATCCTGGGAGACAGCCTTATCAGCAGGCTGCAGAAGATAAAATCATAAAGCTTTATCTTCCGGAATACATTGAATCATAATACTTGCTGTAATCGCCCGAGATTATATTTTCAAGCCATTTACTGTTTGAAAGATACCAGGCAACTGTCTTTTCCAGCCCTGTTTGGAAGCTCGGTATCGGCGACCACCCAAGCTCCTTCTGAAGTTTTGACGAGTCAATAGCATATCTAAGGTCATGACCCGGACGATCCTTGACAAATGTTATCAGCTTTTCCGAAGTTCCGGCAGGGCGATTAAGCTTTTTATCCATGATCCTGCAGAGCAAGCTTATCAGGTCAATATTTTTCCATTCATTATTGCCTCCGATGTTGTATGTCTCCCCGATTTTCCCGTTATGGAAAATAAGATCTATTGCAGATGCATGATCCTCAACGTAGAGCCAGTCGCGGATATTCTCACCCTTCCCGTAAACGGGTACGGGTTTATTGTTTTTTATATTGTTTATTGCCAGCGGAATCAATTTCTCGGGAAATTGGTTTGGACCATAATTATTTGAACAATTGGAGATTACAACCGGTATTCCAAATGTATGATTATAAGCTCTTACCATATGATCGGAACTGGCTTTTGAAGCAGAGTAGGGGCTCTTAGGATCATAAGCCGTCTCTTCTGTGAACATTCCTTCCCTGCCAAGAGAGCCATATACCTCATCGGTGGATATATGATAAAAGAGCTTGCCATCGAAGGATCCTTTCCAGCGGGCAAGCGCAGCGTTAAGAAGATTCACGGTACCCACAATATTAGTTAAGACAAATTCATCTGGTCCGGTTATTGACCTGTCGACATGCGATTCAGCTGCAAGATGAATTATCCCGTCAAACAGGTATTTATCAAAAAGATCAACGACAGCCTTTTTGTCTACAATATCAGTTTTTTCAAAAACATAGTTTTCTTTATTCTCAATATCCTTAAGATTCTCAAGATTGCCGGCATAGGTAAGTTTATCGGCATTCACAATCCGGTAATCAGGATAATTGCTGACAATCGTTCTCACTACATGAGATCCTATGAATCCTGCTCCGCCGGTTATAAGAATTACTCTTTTGGATTTCATAATTATTGTTTTCTCTTTCTGATATTGTTTTCCCATTCCCAGGCTGTTCTCATAGCGTCATCCAGCGAACTTAAAGTTTTCCAGCCAAGCTCTTTATTTGCATATGATGGATCGGCCCATATCTTCTCAATATCTCCGGCTCTTCTTCCGGTGATTTTATATTTCAGCTTCTTCCCCGAAACACGTTCAAAGGATTCAATTGCCTCAAGTACAGAGACTCCCTTACCTGTTCCCAGGTTGAAGACTTCATAACTTTCCCTGTTTTTCTTTTCGATCAGTCTCTTTATTGCAGTCACGTGTGCTTTAGCCAGGTCAACCACGTGAAGATAATCCCTGATGCATGTACCATCGGGAGTATTGTAATCGTTCCCAAAAACCTTAAGCTCATCCCTTAATCCGTAAGCAGTTTGTGTAATAAACGGTACAAGATTTTCCGGGATACCCCGGGGCAGTTCACCAATCATGGCCGAAGGATGTGCGCCGATGGGATTGAAATATCTTAATGATATTGAGTTGATATTCTTATCTGTTGAGACAGTGTCCCTGATTATTTCTTCCCCGATCTGTTTAGTGTTCCCATAAGGGGAAATGGCCGGTTGCATTGGAGCATCTTCAGTCACGGGTAATTTCTCCGGTTGTCCGTATACAGTGCAGGATGAGGAAAAAACTAAGCCAGGTATGCTGTGCTGTTTCATCGCATCAAGAATATTGATCAGGGAAACAAGATTATTCCTGTAATATTCAAGAGGCTTATTGACTGACTCACCAACAGCTTTATATGCTGCAAAGTGAATTATTCCTGCAATGTTCTTGTTATTGCTAAAAAAATCATCCAGTTTATTAATATCACAAAGATCAAATATTTCCAGTTGGGGCATAATTCCCGTAATTTTTCCTATCCATTCAGCGACTATCGCTTCAGAATTATACAGGTTGTCAATAAGAATAACTTCATACCCGTTTTCAATAAGTTCAACAGCTGTATGTGAACCTATATATCCTGTTCCTCCCGTAACAATAATTTTCTTTTTCATTTTTTTAACATAGGATGATATTCCCCGGTCAGACCCACAGGTTTTGCATTACGGATAATATATGCTGTTTCAACTGACTGGCGGGAATCCTGAAGACCAAAGCCTCTTCCGGCAAGTATCTCTTTATACGTCTGTGTATGCAAATCTGTAAATCCTTCACTGAATTCAATTTCCTCATCATTTATCAGAATTGTCCTGTAAGTTCTTTGTCCTTTAGCAGCGACAGAAGGCGGAAGATCATTATGGTCAAGACTCAGGAACCATCTTATCCTGGCTTTTCCCAGTTCAAGATAGCCGGCAGCCTTGTTAGGCTCAGATATATGGACAATATTTGTTTTAGTACTTCCGAAGATCCAGCCGAGCATGTCGAAAAAGTGAACACCGATATTGGTTGCTACACCCCCTGATTTCTGGATGTCACCCTTCCACGAGATGTAATACCAGTTGCCCCGGCTGGTAATGTATGTCAGGTCAACATCATAAACCTTATCAGCGGGGCCATTCATAATCTTATTTCTTAGCTCGATTATTTTTGGATGAAGCCGTAACTGGAGCACAGAGTAGATCTTATGTCCGGTCTCATTCTCAATTTCCTGCAATGCATCTATATTCCAGGGATTAAGTACTATCGGCTTTTCGCATATAGCTTCAGCATGATGTCTTAAAGCAAATCTGATATGGGAATCATGCAGATAATTCGGTGAGCAGATACTCACATAATCAATCTTTGTACCGCCCCTTTTAAGCTTGTCAAAATGTCTGTCGAACCGTTCAAATTCAACAAAAAAATCACTCTGCGGGAAGTAACTGTCAATTAATCCGACGCTATCAAACCGGTCAAGACTTGCAAGCAGGTTATTTCCGGTATCTTTTATTGCTTTAAGATGACGGACAGCTATGTATCCTGCCACTCCGATCAATCCAAAATTTTTGGGAGTTGTATCCATATTTTATCAAATAATCTTAGAAACATTGCCATGTTCAAGGCGGTATCTCTCGCCGCTTTCCGGGCATATGGCAAAACCTTTTTCATCGAAGATTAGCTTATGTCCGAATTCACTCATCCAGCCTGTATGCCGTGCAGGATTGCCAACCACAAGCGAATATGGCTTAACATCTTTTGTAACGACAGCACCAGCACCAATAAAAGCATATCTGCCAATAATAATACCGCAAATAATTGTAGCATTAGCCCCTATTGAAGCTCCTTTTTCGACTATGGTTGTCATGTAACTGTCTTTGCGTACTATTTCACTTCTGGGATTGATGACATTCGTGAAAACCATTGAAGGCCCCAGAAAAACATCATCATCACAGATTACTCCGGAATAAATAGATACATTATTCTGGACTTTTACATTTTGCCCGAGCTTTACTCCGGGAGATACTACCACATTTTGCCCGATATTGCATTTTTCCCCTATTTCGGCACCGGCCATAATATGGCTGAAATGCCATATTTTTGTCCCTTTTCCGATTGTGCAGCCTTCATCAATAACGGCTGTTTCATGAGCAAAATACTCCTTCTCCATAGCTATTGTTTTTCAAAGAATTTTAAAATGTTAAGTGTAATATAATCAAGTTGTTCCTGTTCCATATCAGGATGCATAGGAAGAGAAAGGACTTCGTTGCATAACATGGATGTCACAGGAAAATCATTATCAGCATACCCAAGATATCGAAATGCATTCTGAACATGCAGCGGCTCCGGGTAATAAATCATTGAGGGGATTTTTACAGATTCGAGATACTTCTTCAATTCATCTCTCAAACCATTTTTAATCCTTATAGTATACTGATGAAAAATATGTGAAGAAAAACCTGATCTTTCAGGCAGGATTATTGAATTGCACCCTGCAAGAGCCTCATCATAAAAATCTGCAACGGCTTTTCTGGCAGAATTGAAACGGTCAAGATATTTCAGTTTTACATTCAGAACCGCAGCCTGGATTGTGTCCAGTCTAGAATTAACACCGATATCATCATGATGATATTTTATTTTCATCCCGTGATTGGCAATGCTTCTCATTTTCTTCGCAAGCATCTCATCATTTGTGAAAAGAGCACCCCCGTCACCGTAGCATCCAAGGTTTTTAGAAGGGAAAAATGAAGTAGTGCCGATAGTTCCTATTGTCCCTGCTTTTTTCCTGTTGCCATCTGAAAAAATATATTCAGCTCCGGTTGCCTGGGCGGTATCCTCTATTACATAAATGCCATGCTCTCCGGTTATTTTCATGATACCCTCCATATCAGCACACTGTCCGAAAAGATGGACGGGAACTATGGCTCTTGTCCTGGGAGAGATTGCTTTTTTGATTTCTTCAAGTGATATATTATAAGTAAAGGGATCAGGATCAACAAGAACCAGCTTCAGACCCAGCAAGGCGACCACCTCAACGGTTGCAATAAAAGTAAAATTTGTAGTTATAACTTCATCTCCCGGTTTCAATCCAAGAGCCATCATTGAGATTTGTAATGCATCAGTGCCGTTCCCGCATGGAATGACATAATTAACCCCCAGGTATTTCTGAAGTTCTTTTTCAAATAAACCCACCTCCGGTCCTTTGATGAAAGCTGTGGAATTCAGAACATTTTTTATTGCAGCATCAATTTCTGATCCCAGCTTTTCATACTGAGCCTTAAGGTCAACCATGTATATTTCTCTCATCAGATGCAGAATCTAACAAAACACGAAGATAATATTTTTCCGGCTATTCATTTTAACCACAAAGAACACAAAGTTCGCACAAGAGCGCAAAGGACTTTACGGATTTAATCTGACCCTGATGTAATATCTAAGATTTTTCTTATTTTTGTCATGACAAGAGAAAATGTAATATGGATATTACAGCTTTCATACGGGAATTATTATTTAGCCACGATTGTGTCATCGTTCCGGGGTTTGGCGGTTTTGTCGGAAACTATACCCCTGCCCGTATTGATAAGAATAAC
>JAPLDX010000002.1 GCA_026391215.1 Bacteroidia bacterium | reverse complement strand
AGCGGATGGAACACATCATGGACAGTTGTACGTCCAAGTATTCTTTCGTAAAGTGATTCAACAACTTCCTCATTCTTCTTGATTGCCGTTGCTGCCAGGCCTCTCAGGGTACCGCAATCTTCTTCATTAATAATGACATCCTGTGAAACATCTACCAGACGGCGTGTAAGGTAACCGGCATCAGCTGTCTTAAGGGCTGTATCCGCAAGACCTTTACGAGCCCCGTGGGTTGATATAAAGTATTCAAGGACTGAAAGACCTTCTTTAAAATTAGAAAGGATCGGGTTTTCAATGATCTCTGAACCTGTAGCTCCTGATTTCTGAGGCTTGGCCATAAGACCCCTCATTCCCGAAAGCTGGCGGATCTGCTCTTTTGAGCCCCTTGCTCCCGAGTCGAGCATCATATAAACTGAATTGAAACCCTGCTTATCATTCGAAAGCTGCTTCATCAGCGACTGGGTAAGCCTTGCGTTGACATGGGTCCAGATATCTATTATCTGATTGTATCGCTCATTATTTGTAATAAAACCCATGCTATAGTTACTCAGCACTTCTTCAACCTGCTCATAACCTTCAGTAACAAACTTCGTTTTTTCTTCCGGAATAATGACATCATCGAGGTTAAATGACAAACCACCCTTGAAGGCGGAAAAGAATCCCAGGTTCTTTATTGCATCGAGGAAATCGGCAGTTTTTGCCATTCCGGAAAGTTTCAGAACACGTCCGATAATGTCCCTGAGGGATTTTTTTGTCAGGATCTCATTGATATACCCAACTTCTTCAGGCACGTGCTGGTTAAAGAGCACCCTGCCTACTGTTGTTTCAACAATATGGTGTACCATTTTTCCATCAATCCTGTCAAAAACTTTTACCTTGATTATGGCATGCAGATCAACCTTGGTTTCATTATGAGCTATTATCACCTCTTTCGGAGAATAGAACGTAAGACCTTCTCCCTTCACTTTCTCCTTATCTGTACTCTTTTTCCCTTTCGTCATATAATAAAGTCCGAGTACCATATCCTGCGATGGGACAGTAATTGGCGCTCCGTTAGCAGGGTTAAGAATATTATGTGAAGCAAGCATAAGCATCTGTGCCTCAAGCACTGCTCCGTTGCCAAGAGGCAAATGAACGGCCATCTGGTCACAATCAAAGTCAGCGTTAAAAGCTGTACATACCAGAGGGTGAAGCTGTATTGCCTTGCCTTCAATCAGTTTTGGCTGGAAGGCCTGGATACCAAGCCTGTGAAGTGTAGGTGCACGGTTCAGCAATACCGGATGTCCCTTAAGCACATTTTCCAGGATATCCCATACTACGGGATCTTTCCTGTCAACTATTTTCTTGGCTGATTTGACTGTTTTTACTATTCCCCGCTCTATAAGCTTGCGGATAATAAAAGGCTTGTAAAGTTCTGCAGCCATATCTTTTGGCAGGCCGCATTCATGAAGATTAAGCTCAGGACCCACAACAATAACCGAACGGGCAGAGTAATCAACCCTTTTACCAAGGAGGTTCTGACGGAACCTTCCCTGTTTCCCTTTAAGACTGTCGCTCAATGATTTAAGAGGCCTGTTGGCATCTGTCTTTACCGCGTTGGCTTTTCGAGAATTATCGAAAAGTGAGTCAACGGCTTCCTGGAGCATTCTTTTTTCATTTCTGAGGATCACTTCAGGTGCTTTGATCTCTATAAGCCTTTTCAGGCGGTTATTTCTTATTATTACCCTTCTATACAGGTCGTTCAGGTCGCTGGTGGCGAAACGGCCGCCATCAAGAGGAACGAGAGGACGCAACTCAGGCGGAATAACCGGGACTACCTTAATTATCATCCATTCCGGCTTGTTGACATGCTTTGAATCCCTGAAAGCCTCGACAACCTGTAAGCGCTTGAGAGCTTCATTCTTACGTTGCTGAGATGTTTCAGTATTTGCCCTGTGACGAAGCGTATAAGACATCTCATCCAGGTCAAGGCGGCCCAGAAGCTTGTACAAAGCTTCAGCACCCATATCTGCAACAAACTTATCCGGATGATTATCTTCCAGATATTGGTTTTCCTTCGGCAGCGATTCAATTATATCCATATACTCCTCTTCAGTAAGGAAATCAAGAGCCTTTACGCCATCCACGGCTTTCACTCCGGGATTTACAACGACGTATCTCTCATAATATATTATTGAATCGAGTTTCTTCGTTGGCAGTCCGAGAAGATAACCAATCTTGTTGGGCAATGAGCGGAAGTACCAGATATGCGCAACAGGGACAACAAGTGAAATATGTCCCATCCTTTCACGGCGCACCTTTTTTTCAGTGACTTCTACACCGCAGCGGTCACAAACAATACCTTTATAGCGTATCCGCTTGTACTTTCCGCAATGACATTCGTAATCTTTTACCGGACCAAATATCCTCTCACAGAATAATCCGTCACGTTCGGGTTTATAGGTACGATAGTTGATTGTCTCAGGCTTCAGCACTTCACCGCTCGAACGGTCGAGTATTTCTTCAGGTGAAGCAAGACCTATTGAGATCTTTGAGTAACTTGTTTTTGCTTTGTTATCTCTTCTGAATGACATATATTGATTTTTTTTTACTCAATTATTAATATAATAACGCGGTATGAGATGTTAATCAAGAATAACACTCAGTCCCAGACCTCTAAGCTCGTGCAGCAGCACGTTCAGTGATTCAGGTATCCCTGGTAATGGCATCGGTTCTCCCTTGACGATTGATTCATAGGCTTTCGCGCGGCCAATGACATCATCCGACTTGATTGTCAGTATTTCCTGAAGGATATGTGCAGCTCCGAAAGCTTCAAGAGCCCATACTTCCATTTCCCCAAAACGCTGTCCCCCAAACTGGGCTTTACCGCCTAATGGCTGCTGGGTGATAAGAGAATAGGGACCGATGGAACGGGCATGCATTTTGTCATCAACCATATGACCAAGCTTGAGCATATAGATAACACCCACTGTGGCAGGCTGGTCAAATCTTTCTCCGGTGCCACCGTCAAAAAGATATGTCTTGCCATATTTCGGAAGTTCTGCCTTTTCAGTGTATTCTGTAATCTGGTCAATAGTAGCACCATCAAAGATCGGTGTCGAGAATTTGAGTCCGAGTTTCTGTCCTGCCCAGCCGAGAACAGTTTCATAAATCTGTCCAAGGTTCATCCTTGAAGGAACCCCGAGGGGATTAAGGACTATATCGACCGGTGTACCATCTTCAAGGAAAGGCATATCTTCCTGGCGAACAATCCTGGCAACAATTCCCTTATTACCATGGCGTCCGGCCATTTTGTCTCCGACCTTGACTTTGCGTTTTTTAGCTATGTAAACCTTTGCAAGGCGGACAATACCTGCAGGCAGTTCATCACCGATGGTGATGTTGTACTTGTTACGCTTATATACTCCGTCAATCTCTTTATATTTAATTATATAATTATGAAGGAGTTGCTTGATGCTGTCGTTTTTCTTCTTGTCGGTGGTCCACTTGTTGGGATTGACATTAAGGAAATCAACTTCCTGAAGCTGTTTAAGAGTGAATTTGCTTCCTTTTGGTATGACATCAACATTAAGGTAATCCTTGACGCCCTGTGATGTTTTCCCGTTTACAAGTATAAAAAGCTTGTCAATGAGCCTTGCTTTAAGGTCATTAACGCTCTTATTGAATTCATGCTCGATCTTTTCAAGCATAGGTTTTTCCACAGCTTTGGTTTTCCTGTCCTTGATGGCCCGGGTAAATAGTTTCTTGTCAATTACAACACCCTCAAGCGATGGACCTGCCTTCAGTGATGCATCTTTGACATCACCTGCTTTATCACCGAAGATGGCACGCAGAAGCTTTTCCTCAGGAGAAGGATCAGACTCTCCCTTTGGTGTGATCTTACCTATCATGATATCGCCTGGTCTGATGTGTGCGCCGATCCTGATAAGACCATTCTCATCGAGATTTTTTGTTGCTTCCTCGCTGACATTCGGAATGTCAGATGTAAGTTCCTCCAGTCCGCGTTTTGTATCACGCACCTCAAGAAGATATTCATCAATATGAACAGATGTAAACATATCTTCCTGCACAACCTTTTCGGAGATTACTATAGCATCCTCAAAGTTATAGCCTTTCCACGGCATGAATGCCACTTTAAGGTTTCTTCCCAGAGCAAGTTCCCCGTTCTTTGTACCATAGCCTTCAGTAAGAGCCTGTCCTTTCTTGACTTTTTCGCCTTTTTTGACAACAGGGATCAGGTTAATACATGTATTCTGGTTTGTCTTTTTATATTTCGGAAGCGAATATTTCTTTATATCGTCATCGAAGCTCACAAATTTCTCTTCATCAGAGCGTATATACCTGATGACTATTTCATTTGCATCGACATATTCCACAACACCGTCACCTTCAGCCACGATCAGAATACGGCTGTCCTTAATAACCTGTGTTTCAAGTCCGGTACCCACTATTGAGGATTCAGGATTAATAAGAGGAACTGCCTGGCGCATCATGTTTGATCCCATGAGTGCCCTGTTTGCATCATCGTGTTCAAGGAATGGTATAAGAGATGCTGCTATAGATGCTATCTGGTTTGGAGCGACGTCCATCATGTCAATTTTCGATACCTCTTCAAATGGATAATCGGCTTCATATCTGCATTTTGCCCTTGCATCCTCAAAATGTCCGTCTTTCTGGAGAGGAGCATTGGCCTGAGCTATCATCTTCTCTTCTTCTTCTTCTGCACTGAGCCAGACTATCCCGTCCTTTGAAAAATCGACCTGAGCATTATGCACTTTTCGGTAAGGTGTCTCTATAAAGCCAAGGCCATTGATCTTGGCAAAAACGCACAGTGATGAAATAAGTCCGATATTTGGTCCTTCAGGAGTTTCAATCGGGCAGAGGCGGCCATAATGTGTATAGTGAACGTCCCTGACCTCAAAACCTGCTCTTTCGCGCGAAAGACCTCCGGGACCAAGAGCTGACATACGGCGTTTATGAGTCATCTCAGCCAGCGGGTTGGTCTGGTCCATAAACTGTGAAAGCTGGTTTGTTCCAAAAAATGAATTGATGACCGATGAAAGGGTTTTTGAATTAATAAGGTCGACAGGTGTAAATACCTCATTATCCCTTACATTCATTCTTTCACGAATCGTACGTGCCATACGGGCAAGTCCCACTCCGAATTGTGCATAAAGCTGTTCACCAACGGTACGCACTCTCCTGTTGCTCAGGTGGTCAATATCATCAACTTCAGTCTTTGAGTTTATAAGCTGAATAAGGTACTCAATGATCTTAATGATATCTTCCCTTGTAAGTATTTTGACATTAATTTCAGTATTGAGTCCCAGTTTCTTGTTGATCCTGTAACGGCCAACTTCTCCAAGATCATATCTCTTGTCGGAGAAGAAAAGCTTGTCAATCACGTCGCGGGCAGTTGCCTCATCAGGTGGTTCGGCGTTGCGCAGCTGACGGTAGATATAGATGACCGCTTCCTTTTCAGAGTTGCACGGATCTTTTTGCAGTGTATTATATATAATGGCGTAATCTGACAGGGTTGAATCATCTTTATGCAGTAAAATTGTTTTTGCGCCTGAATCGACGATAAGATCGACGTGTTCAGGTTCTATTGTTGTTTCCCTGTCGAGGATCACTTCATTTCTTTCTATTGATACAACCTCTCCGGTATCTTCATCCACGAAATCTTCAACCCATGTTTTCAGAACCCTGGCAGCCAGCTTGCGGCCAACAAGTTTCTTGATATTTGTTTTGGAGACTTTATGTTCTTCCGCGAGGTTAAAGATCTCAAGAATCTCCTTATCGCTTTCGAATCCGATTGCACGAAGGAGTGTTGTGACGGGCAGCTTTTTCTTCCTGTCGATATATGCATACATCACGTTATTGATGTCGGTTGCAAACTCAATCCAGGAACCTTTGAAAGGTATTATTCTTGCTGAATAGAGTTTTGTACCGTTTGCATGAATACTCTGGCCAAAAAAGACCCCGGGAGATCTGTGTAATTGTGATACTACAACCCTTTCGGCACCATTGATAACAAATGTGCCGCGTTCCGTCATATACGGTACTGTTCCCAGATATACATCCTGAATAACGGTATCGAAATCCTCATGTTCAGGATCGGTACAATATAGCTTCAGTTTTGCTTTAAGAGGGACGCTGAACGTGAGTCCGCGCTCAATACATTCTTCAATTGTATATCGCGGAGGGTCAATATAATAATCCAGGAACTCCAGAACAAAGTTGTTCCGTGTATCAGTTATAGGAAAGTTCTCAGTAAATACTTTAAACAGTCCTTCCTTTTTCCTGTTCTCTGGAGTTGTTCCAAGCTGAAAGAACTCACAGAACGATTTCAACTGAATTTCCAGAAAATCAGGGTAATCAAGCTGGATTTTCCTGGATGCAAAATTTATTCTGTCGGTATGTTTTGATGACATTTTACAAGGATTAAGTGAACTTACAATTTAAATAACAAAAGGCCTAGTCCCGAGTACTCGGGACTAAACCTATGACCCAGCAATGTGGTATAATTTATTTAAGTTCAACTTCAGCTCCTGCGTCTACTAATTGGTTTTTAATAGCTTCAGCCTCATCTTTTGAAACACCTTCCTTAATTGGACCCGGAGCAGCGTCAACTAATGCTTTAGCTTCTTTAAGTCCAAGACCGGTAATGTCTTTAACTAGTTTAACAATCTGTAATTTCTGTCCGCCTGCACTTTTAAGAAATACGGTGAATAATGTTTTCTCTTCAGCAGCAGATGCTGCGCTACCGGCAGCAGGTCCGACAACAGCAACAGCTGCAGCAGCCGGTTCAATACCATACTCTTCTTTAAGTATTTTTGCCAGTTCGTTTACTTCTTTTACAGAAAGGTTAACCAGTTCTTCTGCAAATTTCTTAAGATCTGCCATTTTTATTAATTTTAATTTGATTATACTTTAATTATTCCTGTTTTTTTGATAGTGTTTCAAGAACACCATGAATTTTATTTCCACCTGATTGTAAGGCTGATATAACGTTTTTGGCAGGTGACTGGAGAAGTAAAATAATATCTCCTATCAGTTCCTGTTTAGTCTTTATGGAGACAAGTGCATCGAGCATATTATCTCCAAGATAGATAGATTCCTGAACGTATGCGCCTTTAAGAACAGGTTTATCATGTTTCTTCCGGAACTCCTTTATTACTTTGGCTGGAGTGTTTCCGGTTTGTGAAAACATGATGGACGTAGTACCTTTAAGAACCGGATACAGTTCTTCAAAGTTCACACCAATCTGTTCAAGAGCCCTTTTGAGAAGAGTGTTTTTTACAACAACGAGTTTGACCTCGCTTTCAAAACATTTTCTTCTCAGGTCACTTGTATCAGCGGCATTAAGCTGTGCAGTATCAGTCAGATAAAAGTGGCTGTACTCTTTCAATCTCTCAGCGAGGCTGTCTATGATAGCATTTTTTTCTTCCCGTCTCATAATTACTTTCCGAGTTTAAAGTTTAATTACTCATCAAGGCCTTTGGGATCGATTTTAATGCCCGGGCTCATGGTGCTTGAGAGGAAGAGGCTACGTATGTAGGTTCCCTTTGCAGCAGCCGGTTTAAGTTTGTTTACCATTGAAATAAACTCCTTAGCATTTTCAGCGATCTTATTGGGTTCAAATGAGACTTTTCCGATAGAGGCATGAATGATTCCGCTCTTATCAACTTTGAAATCAATCTTACCCTGCTTCACTTCTTTAACAGCCTTCCCGATTTCCATTGTAACAGTACCACTTTTCGGGTTCGGCATCAGTCCGCGGGGACCGAGTATCCTACCTAACTGACCTACTTTTCCCATCACGGATGGCATGGTTATGATCACATCCATATCTGTCCAACCGCCTTTGATCTTTTCGACATAATCGTCAAGACCAACATAATCGGCTCCGGCTTCTTTTGCTTCTGCTTCCTTATCCGGGGAGCAGAGTACAAGAACACGTGTTGCTCTTCCCGTTCCGTGAGGAAGGGAAACAACACCACGAACCATCTGGTTGGATTTTCTTGGATCAATACCTAACCTTACATCCAGGTCGATGGATGCATCAAATTTAGTGCTGGTCATTTCCTTGACCAGTACGGATGCTTCCTTCAACGTATAAAGCTTATCACTATCAAGTTTTTCAAGTGCAAGCTTACGGTTTTTGGTAAGTTTAGTCATTATTCTTCTAGTTAATTATTATTTGGGGTCTCACCTTTAATAGTTATCCCCATGCTTCTCGCGGTTCCAGCTACCATCTTCATGGCAGACTCGATTGTAAAACAATTCAAGTCCTCCATTTTATCTTCAGCAATTGTTTTAACCTGGGCCCGTGTGACCTGAGCTATTTTATCCCTGTTAGGCTCTTTCGAACCTTTCTTCGATTTAGCAGCTTCAAGAAGCTGAACAGCAACCGGTGGTGTTTTTGTTACAAAATCAAATGATTTGTCTGCATAAACAGTTATTACTACCGGTATTACCTTTCCAGCTTTGTCCTGGGTCCTCGCATTAAATTGCTTACAGAAATCCATGATATTCACGCCTTTAGAACCTAGAGCAGGTCCCACCGGCGGAGATGGATTAGCTCCTCCACCACGAATCTGTAACTTTATCAGTCCAGCAACTTCTTTTGCCATAATTTAAAATTTGCGTGTTTATTGCGAGAATTTGACAGTCATTCAGGAAGCATTATAAATATTATAACTGTCAATATCTTCTGTTAATTTTCTTTTTCAACCTGCATAAAACTAAGCTCAAGCGGTGTTTTTCTACCAAATATTTTAACCATCACCTTAAGCTTTTTCTTTTCTTCATTTACCTCTTCGATTATCCCTGTAAAACTATTGAAAGGACCATCTATCACTTTTACAGCTTCTCCGACAAAGAACGGAACATTCAGTTCCTCGTCGCTTGCATTCAGTTCATCCACTTTACCAAGGATCCTGTTGATCTCAGCTTTTCTGAGAGGGACAGGTTCTCCTTCCTGTGACCCGAGAAATCCGATCACATTTGGCACATTCCTCAATAAATGAGGGATTTCGCCAACGAGGACAGCCTCGACGAGCACATATCCGGGAAAGAAAGTCCTCTCCTTGCTGATCTTTTTGCCTGATCGTATCTGGTAGACTTTTTCGGTAGGTATGAGAACCTGTGAGATATACTCTCCAAGTTTAAGTCGTATAATTTCGCTATCGATATATTCCTTGACTTTCTTTTCTTTCCCGCCGATAGCCCTCAGCACATACCACTTCTTGACATTTTCACTCATTGAAGAGATCTCCTGTTTAATATAATAAACCGTAAACGAATTCCATTAGATTACTGAAGGAAAAATCCATCAGAGCAACAATGAGAGCTATTATTAGCGTAGCCACCATAACAAGCACAGCGCTGTTCTGAAGTTCACTCCAGGTAGGCCAGGTAACTTTATGTACCAGCTCTGTGTATGATTCCTTAAAATATGTTTTTAATCCCATAGTACTGATATATTTTAGCACGGGAGGAGAGACTCGAACTCCCGACACCTGGTTTTGGAGACCAGTGCTCTACCAACTGAGCTACACCCGTATCTTTATATAGTGTATTGTTAAAACGTGATTCATCGCGTTTCAACATCTGCCATATATTGTGATATCCAAAACCTTTATTCAAGAATCTCTGTAACAGCACCTGCTCCAACTGTACGGCCGCCTTCGCGGATTGCAAAACGGAGTCCTACGTTGATAGCAACAGGGTAGATAAGGTCAACTGTCATAGTGACATTATCACCCGGCATAACCATTTCTGTTCCTTCAGGGAGAGTGATCTCACCGGTGATATCGAGTGTTCTGATGTAGAACTGAGGACGATATTTATTATGGAACGGAGTGTGACGTCCACCTTCTTCTTTCTTAAGGACATAGACTTCAGCCTTGATCTTGGTATGCGGGGTAATTGAACCCGGTTTTGCAAGAACCATACCTCTCTTAATCTCTTTCTTGTCAACACCGCGGAGTAGAAGACCAACGTTATCGCCAGCTTCACCTCTGTCGAGGATCTTGCGGAACATTTCAACGCCTGTACATACTGTTTTGCGTTTTTCAGTTCCAAGTCCTATCATTTCGAGTTCGTCGCTTGTAATGACAACACCTGTTTCGATACGGCCTGTTGCGACAGTACCACGACCGGTGATTGAGAAAACGTCTTCAACCGGCATCAGGAACGGCTTCTGGTTTTCGCGGGGAGGTATTGGGATATATGTATCAACTGCATCCATAAGTTCCATTACTTTTTCTTCCCATTTTGCTTCTCCGTGCATTGCACCCAGAGCCGAACCGCGGATGATTGGACAATTATCTCCGTCAAATTTATAAAAGTTAAGAAGATCACGACACTCCATTTCAACGAGGTCAAGAAGTTCCACATCATCAACCATATCAACCTTATTCATAAAAACGAGCACTTTGGGTACGTTAACCTGATGTGCAAGAAGGATATGTTCACGTGTTTGAGGCATTGGTCCGTCTGTAGCTGCGACGACAAGGATTGCACCGTCCATCTGTGCTGCACCTGTAACCATATTTTTGATATAGTCAGCGTGGCCGGGACAGTCAACGTGTGCATAGTGACGGGTAGCTGTACAGTATTCAACGTGAGCAGTGTTAATAGTAATACCCCTTTCCTTTTCTTCAGGAGCATTATCGATTGAATCAAAATCCCTGATTTCAGAGAGTCCTTTTTTGTGAAGGACCATGGTGATTGCTGCCGTCAGGGTGGTCTTACCATGATCAATGTGACCGATTGTACCAATGTTTACATGCGGTTTAGACCTGTCAAATTTTTCTTTTGCCATAACTCCAAGCTTATTAAAATTAGTTTATCGTATCTTATTAAAAATTAAAAAAATCCATTTTCCCGATGAGCCGGAGGGGGGAATTGAACCCCCGACCCCTTCCTTACCAAGGAAGTGCTCTACCCCTGAGCTACTCTGGCATCAAAAAGTGAGCGGGAGACGGAACTCGAATCCGCGACCCTTAGCTTGGAAGGCTAATGCTCTACCAACTGAGCTACTCCCGCTTAATATCGTCCATAGAGATCCGCATTCTCTCCCAATTATATGCTTAAGTATACGGCAGGTTTCCATTTAAGTGGGGAGAGCAGGATTCGAACCTACGAAGGCGTCCGCCAACAGATTTACAGTCTGCCCCAGTTGGCCACTTTGGTATCTCCCCATTGAAACAGAATTAATCTCTTAAGACACACATTTGTAACTCCTTCAAGAGCCGATGAAGGGATTCGAACCCCCGACCTGCAGATTACAAATCAGCTGCTCTGACCAACTGAGCTACATCGGCAATTTAAAGAACGTCCCGTGAGTGCATAGTACACCCTTAAAAAACGGTGTGCAAATGTATGAATTTATATTTTATAATTCAAAATAATTCAAAATAATTTTATGAACCGGACTTCTACACTCCTCTCTTCTTCTGCTTGTGCTTGGTAATCTGTTTTTTAAGGGCATTAATTGCATCATCGGTAGCCTCTTCAAAAGTCTTGCTTTGTTTCTTTGCAAATAAAGGTCCACCCGACATATCGACTTTGATTTCGCTTATTTTATTCTCCCGCTCCTGATCTTTATCAAGCCTGAGGTATACTTCGGCATTGACAATATCCTCACCGTACTGGGTAAGTTTACCAAGTTTCTGTTCAACAAAGTCAATTAGCTTTTTGTCGGCTGTAAACCTCACTGAATGAATCTGAATGTTCATAGTAGTACCTCCTGTTTATTTGTTTTAGAATTAAGCCCTTGGATGAGCCTGTTTATATATTTTCTTGAGTTTTTCAAATGTCGTATGTGTATATATCTGTGTCGCAGACAGATTAGCATGTCCCAGAAACTCTTTAATTGTATTGAGATCAGCACCTCTGTTCAGCATATGTGTTGCAAAAGTATGCCTGAGAATATGCGGACTTTTCTTTTCAATTGTCGTCACCATGGAAAGGTACCCCCTGACAGTATTATAAACGAATTTGTCATATAATTTGTTCCCTTTGTCCGTTATGAAGAACCATTCTCCATGCCTGTCAATCTCATTTCTCAGTTTAATATATTCTTCAAGCCGCACAATAAACGGCTTGGTAAGGGGGATAATCCGTTGTTTATTCCTTTTACCGGTAACCTTCACTGTTGCACCTGGCAGGTCTATATCTGTGTCACGCAGCCCGATAAGCTCCGCTCTTCTCATTCCTGTGAGGTAAAGCATTTCTATAATGGTACGGTTTCTTATTCCGCTAAAACTGTCCCCGAAACTGAAGTCATCAAGGAGAGTGTCAAGAGCTTTCTCCTCAACAAATACCGGGAGGTTTTTCTTCCGTTTCGGAAGAACTACTTTTTCAAGCGGATCATGTCTAATAATTCCCTCCTTCCTGAGGTATCTGAAAAATACCCGCAGACATGATATTTTTCTGTGAATGGTAACCGGTGTTATTCCTTTATCCATCAGTCTAACGATCCATGCCCTTACCTGATGTGATGTTATTTCACCCGGTTCTGCAGGGATTTTATTTTCCGATAGCCATATAAAAAACTGATCCAGGTCATTCTGATATGACCGGATAGTATTCAGTGAATACCGCTTTTCGATTTTCAGATATTGCAGGAATGATTCCTTATGATCCATGAAGGAACCCTATCTGTTATGATTAAAAAGTCTATGAAGCAGCAGGGCGATTATTCTTCGCTTTCCTGCATCTTCTGAACGTACTTAGCCTTCTTGATTTCTTCTCTCCGGCGTACTGAAGGTTTTATAAAAGCCTGACGCGAGCGTAATTCACGGATCACTCCCGTCTTCTCAAACTTCCTCTTGAACTTTTTTAAAGCCCTTTCTATATTTTCGCCTTCTTTTATTGGTACTATGATCATAATAAAAATTATGTTTTAAACGAGGCGCAAAGTTAGAAATAGAAAAATTCTTTTCAAAACTTTTAAGGAGATAATTTAATCATGTCATCTAATTTTTTAATATTTAAATATTTACAGTAATTCTCTTTCTATGTTTTTAGGATCTATTAAAGGTACGGAAGTTTAGGCACTATTCAAAATTTCTGAAGTTAAAATTTACTTAAAAGAAGGGGGAATATTATTCACCAAATTGCAGATAAGGTTTAATTTTATCTGCCTTCTCTTCAGCAATCAGGTTATTTACAATCAGAACATCCATCCCTCCAATTCTTCCCTTTAGCTCCCTGTACTTCAAAATAGCCGTCACTTCATATTTTTCAAAATACGGCATCCGTATAAGCTTCTTATAATCAGCCGTATTTATATTGATTTTTCTTATAACTGCAGTATCTGCATATATTCTTCCTGAAACCAGGTCATAAGTTTCTTCCGGAAGCCCATATACTTCCTTAAGCTGCTGTACTTCAGCAAAACCTCCCAGAAGGTTCCTGTATTTTATTATCCGCACCGATAATACCGGTCCAATGCCGGGCAGGGACTCAAGCGATGCTGAATCACATGTATTGATATCCAGCAAAGGCTTTTGCCGGCCGACCTTGCTTCTCCCGGATGATGATCCGGAACTCTTTTCCGCAGCAAGGGACACATAACTACTGATACTGTCCCTGACTTCAAGAGGTATCTCCTC
>JAPLDX010000104.1 GCA_026391215.1 Bacteroidia bacterium | reverse complement strand
CAGCACTTATGGGAGCCGAGGAATTCGGATTCTCAACAAGCGCCCTGGTGGTACTTGGATGTGTCATGATGCGCAAATGCCACCTTAATACCTGTCCTGCCGGTATTGCCACACAGAATCCTGAGCTCAGGAAAAAGTTCCGGGGGAAACCTGAATACCTTGTCAACTATTTCAGATTTCTTGCCGAAGATGTGCGTGGGTACCTGGCAGAACTGGGATTCAGGAGCCTGAATGAAATAGTCGGGCGGGTCGATCTGCTGGAACGTAATCCTGAAGTGGATAATTGGAAAATTAAAAATTTGGACCTGAATGGATTGCTCACGCTTCCTGCAGAGTCAAAGGCAAATTCGATGTATTGTGTTGAAAAACAAAATGATAAAACAACCAACATACTGGATAACGATCTGATAGCTGAAGCCCGGGAAGCAATAATAAATAAACAGCCTGTTGAGATCAAAAAGAGCATCCGAAATACTGACAGAACTACCGGGGCAAGGCTTTCCGGCAAAATTGTATCTCTTTATGGATCAGAAGGATTACCTGACGGAACCATCAAATGCAGGTTCTATGGTTCTGCCGGACAGAGCTTCGGGGCTTTTCTATCGCCAGGGATAGAGTTGTTCCTTGAAGGAGATTCAAATGATTATCTGGCAAAGGGTCTGTCAGGAGGAAGGATCATTGTTGTTCCTCCTGCAGGTTCAACATTCGAATCTGATAAGAACATAATTATTGGCAATACAGTTCTATATGGAGCTACACGTGGCGAAATATTTATTTCAGGTGTTGCCGGTGAAAGATTTGGTGTCAGGAACAGCGGTGCCATTGCTGTTGTGGAAGGTGTCGGAAATCATTGCTGTGAGTATATGACAGGAGGAAGAGTTGTAGTACTTGGGAAAACAGGAAGCAACTTTGCTGCCGGCATGAGCGGAGGTATTGCCTATGTCTTTAATGAATATGGGAATTTTGATTATTACTGCAATATGGGTATGGTTGAACTGTCTCTTGTGGAGGACCTTAACGATATTTATGAGCTGACCGATCTAGTTTCACGACATTACAGTTTCACATCAAGTAAAAAGGCAAAGATGATACTTGATGATCCCGATAAGTTTATTCCGCTGTTCATCAAAGTCATTCCGTACGACTACAAAAAGGTGCTCCAGGAGCAAAAACTTGAAGAGATCAGAAAGAAAATAGCAAATGTTGAAATGGATGTGGAATTTGGTACCGGGAATTAAATGCAATGAATTAATAATCAGGGAAACATGGCTGATATAACTGGATTTTTAAAGATAAAAAGAAAGGAAGCCGGGAACAGGCCGATTCACGAAAGAATATGTGACTTTAGTGAGGTGGAACAGGTTCTTAACAGTGAAGACAGGATGCTTCAGGCATCAAGATGCATGGACTGCGGTATTCCCTTCTGCCACTGGAGCTGCCCCGTTGATAACCTGATACCTGAATGGAACGATCTTTTATTTTCAGGAGACTGGAGGGGGGCTTATGAAAGATTGAGCGCTACAAATAATTTTCCCGAGTTTACCGGCAGGATATGCCCGGCAAGCTGTGAATTTGCCTGTGTACTTAATATTAACCAGGAACCCGTAACAATACGTGAAAATGAGGTGGCTATTACCGAGAAAGCTTTTAATGAAGGTTATATTAAGCCTGTTCCTCCAAAAAAACGTACCGGGAAGAGTGTTGCTATCATAGGCAGCGGCCCGGCAGGAATGGCTGCTGCTGACCTGCTGAACAAAGCAGGTCACCTGGTCACTCTTTACGAAAAAGATGAAAAAGCCGGAGGACTGCTGCGCTATGGAATTCCCGATTTTAAGCTAAGCAAAGCGACAATAGACAGGCGGCTGGACCTGATGCTGAAAGAAGGTCTGATAATCAGAACAGGGGTTGCAGTGGGAAAAGATATACCGGCCAGGGAGCTTACAGATAAATTCGATGCTGTATGCATTGCAATTGGAGCCGGGCATCCCTGCAGACTGAATGTCGAAGGAAGCGAATTTGAGGGGATATATCCTGCTATGGATTTTCTTGCGACACAAAACAGGATAAATGCCGGACAGATATCTCTTGCCAATAATCCCGTAAATGCTGAGGGCAAGAAGGTTCTGGTTATAGGAGGCGGAGACACCGGTTCAGATTGTGTTGGCACTGCAATAAGGCAAAAGGCTTTAAGCGTAACGCAAATTGAGATCCTTCCGAAACCTCCGGAAATAAGAGGGGAAAATAATCCGTGGCCTTACTGGCCTAAGATCCTGAAGACCACAACATCCCATGAAGAAGGATGTGAAAGACTCTGGAACATATCAACAATAAGGTTTGTCGGTGACGGCAGGATAACCAGGGGTGCTGAGGTAGAAGAGGTCTCATGGGAATTTGCTGATGGCAAACAGATAATGAAGCCTGTCCCTGGTTCCCGCAGGGTCATTGAGACTGATCTTGTTTTACTCGCTCTGGGGTTTGAACATCCTGTTCTTGAAGGATTGCTTTCTGAATTAGGGCTTGAACTAAGTACCAGAAAGAACATCAAGGTAAATGACACTCTTTCGACAAGTATACCTAAAGTATTTGCTGCCGGTGATTCAGTGAATGGGGCAAGTCTTGTCGTTAATGCTATTGCCTCGGGACGTAAAGCAGCAAGAGAGATTGACAGATATCTGAGATCCCTGTAAGACTTTATAGTCTATCAGACAATTCTTAGAGATTCTGCAGGATTAGCCCCGGCCGCTTTTAATGTTTGATAACTAATCGATAACCAACCTATAACAAGAGCTATCAGAGTTGCAAGTATATATATTATGGGATTAATATTCACTTTGCTTGCAAATCCTTCGAGCCAGTATCTTGATCCCAGCCATGCAACTGGATATGCAATAACAGATGAAATCAGGATCAGGTAAATGACTTCCCTTGATAAAAGATTCAGAACCACCTGGAGAGAGGCACCGTATGTTTTTCTTATTCCAATCTCTCTTGTCCTTTTGTTGGTGATATAAGTAATGAGTCCAATCAATCCAAGGCATGCAATAAAGACAGCCAGTATGGAAAAAAGGACGAATATCTTTCCTGTCTTCATTTCTGCACTATAAAGATTATTCCATGAGTCTGTGAAAAACTCATACTGAAAGGGCTGTTTGGTAGTAAATTTCATCCAGGTTTGTTCAATTGCTTTTATTGTCCCTTGCACATCTTTCCCTGATAGTCGTACTGTTGCAAATTTATCTCCGCCACCAGGATTCATTACAGTAAAGCAAACAGGAGTTATTGCTTTATGCATGGACTCAATATTAAAATCTTTCATCACACCGATGATCTGAAGCTTCTCAAATTCTTGCGGACCTCTAGGCTGAACAATGTACTGACCTGATACCGGATCTTTCAGTCCTAAAGCTTTTACTGCAGATTCGTTAATAAGGATCGTTAATGAATCATTGCCATATTCCCGGGAAAAAAATCGGCCTTCAACAAGCTGTACACCCAAAGCCTGGGGAAAATCCAGGCTTACACCTGCCTGGTTTAAGAGATACGTATTTTTTTCCGGATCATCATCTTTAAGGAAACCATTATTACTGAAGGTTGTTCCCGGCAAAGCCCAGGAGAAGCCCACCTTTTCGACACCCGGGATCTGCAGAAGCTGAGTCCTGAATGCTTCCATTTGCCTGAAGAAAGCATCAGGCCTGCGAATAACAATAAGATTCTCCTTATCAAAGCCAATATCTTTACTTGTCATGAAATTCAGCTGGTTGTAAACAATGATTGAACCTATTATTATTATAATGGAAACCGTAAACTGGAAAACGACCAGTATCCCGCGGAGTGTCTTGGACATAGATCCCGGATTAAGTGTACCCTTTAAGACCTCAACCGGATTAAATGAGGCCAATACAAAAGCCGGATATGATCCGGCAGATATTCCGACAATTAATATCAGTAACACAAGTGAAAATATTCCTGCCGGACCCTTCAGAATATCCAATGATAGTTCTTTACCGGTAAACTGGTTGAAAACAGGGCTCAGAGCATAAACCAGTAATATCGCCAGTAAAGCTGCAATTGTGACAATTATCAGCGATTCACCAAGAAATTGCAGAATAAGTCCTGATCTGTTGGCTCCGGCAACTTTCTTGACCCCAACCTCTTTTGCCCTGCCGGCCGATTTTGCGGTAGCAAGGTTGACATAATTTATAATCGCAATTACAAGGATCATAAGGGCAATGACAGCAAAAATATAAACAGTTGCAAGTGAACCGGGAGGTTCAAGATTATACTGAGGAGCTCCCTTGAGATGAATATCCTTAAGAGGTTCAAGGACATATCTGAATTCATTTCCGGCGTTCCTGAAATCATCTACAGTTATACCAAGAAACTCCTGAAGCTGAGGTCCCACATATTTAATGATCATTTCCCGGAATTTTTCTTCCAGCCTGTTCTTATCTGTACCCTCATTTACAACAATATATGTATAGAAATTATGATTGAGCCAGAACTGACTATTAGCTCTGCCGGGATAGGTGCTCATTGAAGCCAGCATATCAAATTTAATATGCGAATTATCGGGAACATCCTGAACAACACCTGTAACAGTATAAAGCACTGAATCTTCCTCTACGCTTATCCTCTGACCCATCGGATCCTGATCACCGAAGTATTTTTTTGAGAATTCTTCTGTAAGCACCATTGAACGGGGTTGTACCAGGGCACTCCCCGGATCTCCCTCCAGGAGTTTGAAGTCAAAAACATCAAAAAAAGTTGAATCAGCAAACAAAATTCCATCCTCATTGAACTTCTTATCTCCAAAACGAATCAGCCACGCTCCCATTCCGCTTACTCTTGTAGCATGAATAACTTCAGGATAATCATTCAGAATAGCCTGCGCCATCGGTGCAGCAGTAATTGCCTGATCAATTTCTCCGCCCGCCATTCTTCCAACTACCTTAGGTCTGTAGATATTCTCATAATTCTTATGGAACCTGTCATAGCTGAGCTCATTTATCACATACAAAGTGACAAACATGAAGCTTGTCAGCCCGATCGCTAGTCCCGTAATATTAAGAATGACAGATCCAATCTGCTTCTTCATATTCCGGATGGCATTAACAAAAAAATTATTTAACATAGTTGGGAGCTTTAGGTTTTTATGTCAATATCAAATAAAAGACGGAGAAAAATCACAAATGTTACATCCTGATTAACAAGAATAAAAAAGGATCTGACTCCTTATGGCCAGATCCCCCAAATATACCTTTATATGTTCAACTAATGACTATTCACTATCGCTTAGTAATCTCATATCCTTTACTGTGCTGATTAATCTGATCATCTCCGCGCGATATCCTTCTTCATCTTCTCCCCTTGCTGATGTTGCAAGCTTTGCAGCGCTTTCAAGAGAAGAGGTTCCCTTGAATTCAGACTCTCTCAGGATCATTCCGAATTCAACAACTGCAGCTGCAAATCTCAGGTTCTCTGAAGCATCTTCAATTTCTTTACAATAGTCTTTTACGGGCTTATCAAGGAGCATGCTTGTTTTTCCGTCAGGTTTCTTGTACCGCACTTTAATTGTAAGCACCTCATCTGAATAACCTTCTTCCTGCATACTGCGGGAAGCCTGGTACTTCAGAGTATCAACCGAAGGGATTCTCTCATCTGATCCGGCAGTTACAATTTCATATAAAGCAGTGACCATATGTCCTGATCCCATTTCGCCTGCATCTTTAGTGTCGTCGTTAAAATCCTCATCATTGAGCAGCCTGTTCTCATAACCAATCAGTCTGTATGAATCAACTTTAGCCGGATTGAATTCAAGCTGGAATTTCACATCTTTCGCTATTGTAAAAAGTGTGCCTCCGAATTCGCGTACCAGTACCCTGCGTGCCTCCTGAAGGTTATCGATGTAAGAATAGTTGCCATTGCCCTTGTCAGCAATTATCTCCATTTTGTCATCCTTGATATTACCCATACCAAAACCCAGAACAGTTATAAAAATACCCAGCTCACGCTGTTCTTCCACGAGTCTTTCCATACCGCCATTGCTTGATTCACCAACATTAAAATCACCGTCTGTGGCAAGGATGATCCTGTTATTGCCACCCTTTACGAAGTTCTTTTCTGCTTCCCTGTAAGCCAGCCTTAAACCAGCGCCGCCGGCTGTTGTCCCACCTGCCTCAAGATTATCTATTGCCCTCATTATTACCTCTTTCTTGTTTCCGGGAGTCGATTCAAGAACAAGTCCTGCAGCACCAGCATAGACTACAATTGCTACATGATCTTCTGCACGTAGCTCGTTGACCAGGAGTCCGAATGCTGATTTCAGAAGCGGGAGCTTGTCTGGTGAACTCATAGAACCTGAAACATCAAGAAGGAATACCATGTTTGATGGTGGAAGCGATGATTTATCGATATTTTTTCCGCGCAGGCCAACCTGCAGGAGATGATGTTTCTGATTCCACGGGCAAATAGCCAGCTCAGCAGATACTGAAAACGGATGTTCTCCCCTTGGTTCGGGATAATCATATTTAAAATAGTTGATCATCTCTTCAATCCTGACAGCATCTGCAGGAGGAAGCTGACCGCTGTTTATAAACCTGCGGATGTTCGAGTATGAGGCATTATCCACATCAATTGAAAATGTAGATAATGGATTGTTTTTCACATTCTTATAACCATTCTCATTCACAGAAGCATATCCCTCAGTATTAAAATCTCTCCATCCACGGACTGCTCCGACTGCCATCGGAGCCACTTTTGATGCCATATCCATTTTATTTCCATATCCGGTCACGATCATAACTTCCTGCAGTTTCATGACCTCCTGTTTCATTGTAATATTTATTATGCTCCTGTCTCCTATTTTCTGTTCGATGGTAGCATAACCGATGAATGAAAAGACAAGCACTTTATCTTCCGGACTTACCAATATCTGGAAATTACCTTTAAGATCCGTGATAGTTCCAGTTGCTGCACCTTTTACTGATACACTGGCACCGGCGATCGGAATTCCCTGCTCATCAAGGACCTTTCCTGTAATAATCCTTGATCCTGTGAAAGAGATCATTATCGCGGCAAGGATCATTATTGTAAAAATTCTTAGACTGTTTTTCATGATGTAAAGTTTTTGGTTAAACATTTTACCATAGGATGCAGGAACATTTCAAATTCCATAAAACAGTGCGATTTTTTTATTTTGAGTTATCTTTAAGGATCTTTTGTATAATGATTTTAAAGTTTCCGGGAAAAATATTAAAGAATCAGTCAGATGAGGAGCTGCTGGCAGAATTCAAATCATCAGGGGATATTGAGGTTCTTGGAGAACTCTATTCAGGATACATGCACCTGGTATATGGAGTTTGCCTTAAATATTTGAAAGACAGGGAAGAATCGAAGGATGCGGTAATGCAGATCTTTGAAAAGCTGATAACAACCATACCCAAACAGAATATTGAGAACTTCAGAAGCTGGCTTCATGTAGTAACAAAGAATTATTGCCTTATGCAGCTCAGGTCAGAAAAGATCCGGGAATCAAAACATCATGAATGGGTAATTGATCCCGGGAATTTTATGGAAAACAGCTATGAACCGCATCCTATTGATGAAGATGAACCGTATATGAAAGAAGCGCTTGCGGATTGCATTGAAAGACTGAAGGGAGAGCAGAAGAACTGTATCCTGCAGTTTTATTACGAAAGCAGGTGTTATAATGAAATTGCCTCCAGTCTCGGCATAGATGAAAAAAAAGTGAAGAGTCATCTTCAGAATGGTAAAAGAAATCTTAAACTTTGTCTTGAAGAAAAAAATGAAAGGAAAAGACAAAAATAAAAGAATTGAGTTTTCTGACCTGCTTCGCTACGCAGACGGAAAAATGACGCGTTCAGAGAGGAATGCTTTTGAAAGGAAACTTCAGATGGATCCTTTTGGAGATGATGCTGCAGAGGGTCTTTCCGAAATTTCACCAGAAGAAGCTGCCGTTGATATGGGAGACCTGGGAAAAAGGTTGAAGATCAGGACCTCCCACAGACAGAGATTTATCTATTATCGTATTGCGGCTTCAATAGCTGTTCTTATGATAATCTCATCTGTTTTTATTATTGTCTATAAAAATAAACCTGCCGGAGAGCCGGACGAAACTGTTTCTGTACAGGCTCCAATTGAAATACCTGAATCAAAAGGGATTAAAGGACCTGAAGAAACAGCTCTCCGGGATGAGATAGCCACCACGGAAAAGAGAAAGACTGAGTCAACTCCGGAAGATATTTCACTGGAAAGAGCAGAAGGAATTTCCGAGAAAAAGTATGAGCCTTTGAATGCAGCGGAATCAGTAATTCAGGTTCAACCTGCAATGGAAGAGGTTGAATTAATGATTGCTGAAGATGAGATTGCTGCCCCGGTAGCAGCAGCGCCATCAAAGATGATAGCTTATGCAAAAGAATTGAACGTGAATGGAATCAGGCCCGATACTACGCTTGAGGAAGTTGTTGTTGTAGGATATGGCGTTGCCCAAAAGTCTGATAATGAGGGGGCTGGATATTCCCCTCCTGTTCCTGTCGAAGGAAAACTTCAATTCGAAGATTATATCCGGGAAAATATCAGGAATCCCGGAATTCTTAAAGAAGGGGAAAAAGCTGTTGTTGTAATAAGTTTTATCGTGCAGAGCAACGGGATATTAGACAGCATAAAGATAGTCAAAAGTCCCGACAGTTCATTCTCTGATGAAGCATTGAGATTGATCAGAGAGGGAGCGGCATGGAAGCCGGCAATTGAGAACGGCAAGGCAATAAATGATAAGGTGAGAATCAGATTCGTTTTTAGTAACAATGATGATTATAAGCAGCTTCCTGAATAAGTTTCACACAGTAGGATTTATATTGAGAGGAAGTATAAATTTAAAAGTACTTCCTTTGCCTGATTCACTTTCAACCCATATCTTTCCACCATGTTTTTCAACAAATTCTTTGCATAAGAATAACCCAAGTCCTGTTCCTCTTTCATTTTCAGTACCACGTGTCGAAAGGTTTGCATCTATTCTGAAAAGTTTGGCCATGGTTTCTTTTGTCATCCCGATTCCGCTATCTGATACTGATATTTCTACCTGCTTTTTGTCAATCAAGGCCTTTACTTCCACTTTACCGTTTTTATGAGTAAACTTTATAGCATTTGATATCAGATTTCGTAATATGGTCTTGATCATATTTTTATCAGCTATGATCGTTAAATTATCAGGGATTGAACTTTTAAGTTCAATGTTTTTACTTGCTGCAATATCATTCAAGATACTATTTTCTTCATCGAAAAGTTCACATAATTTAATTGATATTGGGTTAAACAATATTTTCCCGGTTTGTGAATTTGCCCATTCTAAAAGATTTTCAAGTAACCTTAACGTCTGAATAGCAGAATCATTAATTATTCCGGCATACTCCTCAATTTTTTCAGGATTACCTGATCTTATTTCTTCTTTCTGCATTTCGCTATAACCGATAATGGCATTGAAAGGATTTTTAAGGTCATGTGCAATAATAGAGAAGAATTTATCTTTTGAGGCATTAAGGTCATATAATTCTGCAGTTTTTGTTGCAACTAATTTTTCCAGCATTATCTTTTGATTCTTCAATTGTCGGACACGTGAAAGAAAAATGGAAGCAAGTATAAAGATCATTATAAAGAATACAATTAGTTTGAACCACCATGTGCTCCACCACGGTGGTAAGATGATTATTCTTAATGAAACACCCTTTTCGTTCCATATTTCATCATTGTTTGTAGCTTTTACCCTAAAAGTATATTCACCGGGGTCCAAATTAGTATATGTAACATATCGCCTGGAGGCATCGGTATAATTCCACTCCTTTTCAAAGCCTTCCATAATATAGGCATATTGATTTTTTTTTGGATGGGTATAATTAATAGCGGCAAATGAAAATGAAAAGACTGACTGGCGCCAGGTCAATGTAATTTCTTTTGCTTCACCGACGTATATCGGAAATTGACCTTCTTGTGATCCATAAACTACTGGTTTATTGAATATCTGGAAATCAGTGATATAAACGGGTGGGATGAAGTCATTATCTTTCAGGCTGTCGGGATAAAAAGAGTTAAAACCATTATATCCGCCAAAGTACATTTCTCCTTTACGCGTTTTAAGAAATGATTGCTGATAAAACTGGTCATCCTGTAAACCATCTGCTTTCGAATAATTCCTAATATGCTGAATGTCTGTATTTAACCTGCTTAGGCCATAGTTGCTGGAAATCCAGATGCCTCCTTTACTATCTTGAGTGATTGCATGAATTCTATTGTTTGGCAAAACATTAGTTATATCATACGTTTTAAGTATAGTGCCATTCTGATGACACATAAATAATCCTTTTGTATTGCTTCCTACCCAAAGATATCCCCCCTTATCTATATAAACTGCTCCGATATCATTATCAGGAAAATGATATACCTTAAATGAATTCGTTATACTGTCAAAAAGATCGAGCCCATTCTGTGTACAAATCCACATCTTTTTATTAAGGTCTTCAAGAAAGAACCAGCTATTATTTCCACTAAGCGAGCCAGGATTATCCGGGTCAGGCCTGAATCGTCTGGTGACTCCCTTTCCAATTTCAAACAAATCAATACCGACGTCATATAAACTTAACCATAGGGTATTGTTATGATCTATAATAAGATTCCAGATTGTGTTATTTGATATACTTGAAGGATCATTATTATCAGTCATATATCGAAAAAACCTTCCTGTTTTCCTATCATACCGGTTAAGCCCTGCACCCCAGGTTCCAATCCAAATATCATGATCCTTATCTTCGGCAATACCTCGTATTACATTCCCGCTTATGCTATAAGGATCGGAAGGTTCGTGCTTATATTTTATAAAATTACCTGTTTCAGGATCGTAGACATTAACTCCTCCGCCATCAGTACCGATCCAAATCAAACCCAAATGATCTTCGAAAAAACAACCTGTAAAATTGTATGACAATGATCTGGGACCATTGCTTTTGTTCGTAAATAGTTTAAATCTTTCTTCTTTAGAATTATAATAATTGATCCCTCCGCCTGAGGTACCTATCCACAGAATTCCTTCCCTGTCTCTATGCAAGCACCAAATTCCGTTGTTATTAAGTCCTTCATCATTTGTCTGATCATACAATATATATTCAAATGTTTTAGATACTTTGTCAAAACGGTTTATCCCTCCCTGATCGACTGCCAGCAATAAATAATGGTCGTCTTCCGGAAGAATATCCAGAATGATATTTTGATTTGTACCTTTCCCGTCACCTTTTGATCCGAATTGTTCGAATTTACTGGTTACCGGATCAAAAGAAAAAAATCCGTTGCCATCTGTTGCAATCCAAATTTTATCCTGATTATCAATATACATGCTTTTATAGCACTTATATCCGAAATCAAGAGAAGCGTCGTCATATTTTGTAAATTTTCCGGATTCGGGATCAAAACTTTGGATTCCCCTGCCCAGTGAAACTATCCAAAAGTTTCCTTTTGAATCATTTGCTATCATTCGGGAAGGACGAGGGTTTAAATCGCTCATCTCGCTGTCAAATTTATATCGGATAAATTCCTGAGTTTCGGGAATCCACTTGTTCAGACAATTTCTATCAGTTACAACCCAAATTATTCCATCCTTATCTTCAATAATACTGTTAATACAATTACTGTTTAGACTATTTTTATCGGCAGGATTGTTTTTAAATACTGTAAAATTATCTTTAGCAGGATTATACAAATTCAAACCGTTAAAAGTACCAAACCATAGATTTTTCCCCCGGTCCTCATAAATACAGTTTATTATATCACTACTGATTGTGCCAGGCTGTTTTTCACCATATCGGTATTTTTTAATCTGATAGCTATCGTATTTATCAAGGCCTACGTCGGTGCCAATCCAAAGATAATCTTTAGTATCTCTGTATATACACCGTACACGGTTACTCGATAAACCATCATTAACGGTGATGTGACCAAATCTTGTATATTTCGGCTGTGCCTGCAAATGAACAATTCCTGCAAAACAAAAGAATGCAATCACTAAACAATGATGAACTCCTGCCTTAATAAGTCTCATACAGAAGGATTTATATTTAAAGGAAGCTTAAATTTAAAAATACT
>JAPLDX010000011.1 GCA_026391215.1 Bacteroidia bacterium | reverse complement strand
TTTTAAAAGAGATTTCAGGCAACTCCTTTATGAATTCAGGAATCAGTATAAATCAAGATTTCTTATTAAAACAGGAGAAAAATATAAATCTGTTCCGGTCTCTGAAATAAGCCATTTTCATATCCTGGAACGTAATGTCTTTCTTAATGATTTTCAGGGAATAGATTATGGAGTTGAGTATTCCCTTGATCAGATCCAGGAGATGCTTGATCCCCGTAAATTCTACAGGATCAACCGTGAATGCATTGTAAACATAAATGCCATAGCAACAATGTCCAGCTATTCCTCAAGCAGATTTCAGCTGACTCTTAAAAACGGGGGGAAAAAAGAAGAATTAATTGTGAGCCGCGAAAGGGTCGCTGAGTTCAAAAAATGGGTAGACAGATGATATCAGCAGGCAGGGTCAATGTTAAAAAACTTGACAGGTCTTTCTTTTTGTCATAACTTTAATACAATTAAACCACAGGTTCATTGACTTCTGGCCGTTACGCCCCTGCTCCATTGAGCCTTTAAGCCGTTAATCCCATGAAAACAAAACTCTCCTTCCCACACATTCTCACATCTTTCTTTTTTCTTCTTGCCCTGTGCCCTTCGCCCTGTGCCCTGAGCCAGATCCCGCAGGGATTTAACTACCAGGCTGTTGCCCATAACAGCGCCGGAGCTCCGATCATGAATACTATAATCCAGGTAAAAATGGGCATTCTATCTGATACCCTTACTCCGGTTGTCGTGTGGGAGGAGCTTCATTCATCTGTAAAAACCAATGCATCCGGTATTTTTGGACTTGTAATAGGGACCGGGACAAGACAATCCGGTTCAGCGGCTAGTTTTTCTGATATTGACTGGACAAAGACTCCTCTCTATCTGAAAATCCAGCTCTATTTCCAGGGATCCTGGAAAACTATGGGTCACGCGAAATTGTGGTCGGTGCCATATGCTATGGTGGCAGATAAGCTGGATGGACCTGTCAGTAAATTAGAGGTAACAGGCTCTGCAACGACACAGGATGAATCTTTGTTTGAAGTCAAAAACAAAGATGGGCAGACAATATTTGCGGTTTACAATGAAGGAGTAAGAGTTTATGTAAGCGAAGGCGATAAAAAGGGAGTCAAAGGTGGATTTGCAATCGGGGGATTTGGTACAACGAAGGCTTCATCACAACCTTATTTTATAGTCAGACCTGATTCCATAAGGATGTATCTGTATGATACTGTTAAAGCTGTCAAAGGCGGTTTTGCCATTGGCGGATATGGAACAACCAAAGCAGGTTCACAGGATTATCTGTTTGTCAGCTCCGACAGCATCAGGGCATATATTGATAATACCACTGCAAAAGGTGTGAAAGGAGGATTTGCAATTGGTGGATTTGGAACAGTAAAGGACCAGCCGGGTAACTATTTTGATGTATCAACGGATACAGGAAGGATAGTCAATCCATCACAAAACAGGATCTTGTGGTATCCGTTGAAAAATGCTTTTCTAGCAGGCAGGGTGCTGATAGAAAAACCCGATAGTGTCGGAATAAATTCATTTGCAACAGGTTATGAGTCCAAAGCAAAAGGGCAATATTCTCAGGCCATGGGTTATAAAACAATTGCAAGAGGTGATTATGCAACAGCTATTGGAAAAAAAGCAATAGCAAACAGCATAAATTCTTTTGCTCTTGGTGATAATGCAAAAGCTTTAAATCAGGATTCATATGCATTTGGAGCATTTTCAGAGGCAAAAGGAGTTGGAAGCTTCGCATTTGGGTACGTTGGGAGAGATTCTATCGGTCCGACAGGAAAAAACACCATTGCTTCCGGTAATTATTCTTTTGCCTTTGGTCTTGGTTCTCAGGCAACTGGTGAAAGTTCATTTGCATTTGGTGCAGATAATCTGGCTTCCAATTATTTCAGCATGGCTTATGGGTTATCAACGAAATCAACAGGCGGGGCCGCAACAACATTTGGATATAATACTATGGCAAGCGAGTGGGCATCAATGGCTATTGGCCAGACGACAGAGGCTTCAGCTTTCACTTCATTTGCTGGCGGGTTACTGACAAAGGCCACCGGAGCCATGAGCGTAGCTTTGGGGAATGAAACCAAAGCAAGTGGCGCAGGTAGTACTGCTCTTGGTTATAGAACATCTGCAAACAGCGACTTGTCAATAGCTATTGGGCAAGAATCAAAAACTTCAGGCTATGCAGCATTCTCCGGAGGTCAATTCAGCATAGCATCTGGCAATAATTCATTTGCATTTGGTTATAAAGCAAATGCTTTATCAGGGGGGGCATTTGCCTTTGGAGATTCTACTGTTGCTTCCGGATGGGCCTCCGTGGCTTTTGGTTTCAGAACAGAAGCTTCTGGTGGTCTTTCATTTGCTGAAGGATATCTATCGAAAGCCACTGGATGGTATGCTGTTGCTTTGGGTAAAGAAACCAAAGCTATTGGTACTAGCAGTACTGCTTGGGGAGAAAATACCCAGGCAATTGGTGATAATTGTACTGCTTTTGGTATTGGATCAACAGCTAGTAACTATGCTTCGACAGCTATAGGAATAGAATCAGTAGCTTCAGGTCAGTCAGCGTTTGCCGGTGGCAAGCTCTGTACGGCATCAGGTGCCCAATCATTTGCCTTTGGATATCAATCAAAAGCAACCGGAGTCTTGAGCGTAGCTTTGGGTAACAATACCACGGCGGTTGGCACAAGCTCATCAGCCTTTGGTTATTTAACCAAAGCCAAACCTTATGCTTCTTTTGTAATAGGACAATATAATGACACTTCATGTTTAGAAAAGGACTGGTGGACTGGCCTTGATCCTGTTTTTGTTATTGGAAATGGTTCTTCTGACATAAACAGGAAAAATGCTTTAACTGTTCTTCAGAATGGTAACACCGGTATTGCCATGATCAATCCACAGCAGAAGCTTGATATTGCCGGTGGAAATGGCAGAGTAGAATCTGGTTATAACTGGCTTACAGATTCAGATATTCGTTACAAGAAGAACATATTGACACTGGAAAGCTCCCTGGAAAAAGTCATGGCGCTGCGTGGAGTAAGCTTTGATATGATCAATGAAAATTCTGATTCTTTTAACGGAAGAAGAAATATCGGATTCATTGCTCAGGAAATGGAAACGGTTATCCCTGAAGTTGTGTTTACAGATCCCAATGGTTATAAATCGGTTGCTTATGACAAGATTACAGCAGTGTTGAGTGAAGCAATAAAAGAGCAGCAGCTGCTGATTGAGTCCCAGCAGAAACAGATTGATGAGCTTAAAGCGATCTTAAACACCTTAATGGCAGCGGATAAATAAATGTAAATCAAGTCTTGCAAGTCGTGCAAGTCGTTATCAGATATATCGACCTGCAAGACCTGCAAGACCTGCAAGACATTACTGTGACCACTTCTGCGGCTTCCTGTCCCAGCGGCGCTTTTCGAGCTCTTTCATGAGACCGGGATCCAGTGGTCCGGCATCGCTCACTGCCATATTCATCATTGCATGCCGCGGTTTTCGCATGCCCGGGATGATAGTGCTTACTGTCGGTTCTCCAAGGATAAAACGCAATGCCATTTCTGACATGGTCATTCCAGCAGGTACCAGCGGTTTAAGAGCATTTGCATGATCAACGCTGGAATTAAGATTCTCAGTAACAAAATAAGTATTCCGCCAGTCACCCTCCGGCCATTTGCTCTCCTTTGTCAGTGTTCCTGTCAGGGAACCTTCATCAAAGGGGACCCTGGCAATGACTCCCACATTCATCTCACGGCAGGCAGGGAAAAGTTCATCCCGGGGATTCTGGTCAAAAATATTATAGATCATCTGGACACTATCAATCAATCCGCTTTTTACTGCCCTGACGCCGTTCCATGGTTCCCAGCGGTTAAGGCTGAGCCCTATGGCATGGAACAATCCCTGAGCTTTAAGATCCATCATTTTCTTTATGCCGCGGTCGTCTTCAAGCCAGCTGTCTTCCCACGTATGTAACTGCATGAGGTCAAAGGAACCGAGTCCTGCATTTCTAAGACTTTTACCAACATATTCCTCAATATGATCCGGGGGATAGCAATCATCAAGCGAGTATTCAGGCTTAGCAGGCCATTTTAAATTCTTCGGAGGTATCTTGGTAGCGGTATAGAGTTTCTTTTCCTTGTTTGCCCTCACCAGCTGACCAAGCAGGCTTTCGCTCTTCCCGGCGCCATAGCCCCAGGCTGTGTCAAAAAAAGTGCATCCCATATCAGCAGCCATCTGGAGCGAATTAAATGATTCCTCATCATCCGAGCCAGTCCATCCTGCCATACCCCACATTCCATAGCCGATCTCGCTGACTTTCCAGTTTGTTCTTCCAAGTTTACGGTATTTCATAAATCAGAGAATTATACTATTTCGTTGCACATGTTTTTTCAATTTCAGAAGCTGTCTTAGGGATAGGTTTCCCGAGCAGCCTGTTGCCTTTGTCTGTAATCAGAATGTCATCTTCAATACGAATACCGCCAAAATCCAGGTACGATTCAACTTTCTGGTAATTGATGAATTGTTTGAATTTTCCCTCTTTTTTCCATTTAGCGAATAGTTCGGGGATAAAATAGCATCCGGGTTCAATTGTCAGGACATGTCCGGGTTTAAAAGGAAGGGCAAAGCGGAGATATGCCAGTCCAAACTGTTTACTCCGTGCTGTTTTACTTTTATAGCCTATATAATTCTCTCCCAAAGCTTCCATGTCGTGGACATCAAGCCCAAGCATATGGCCAAGTCCATGAGGCATAAAGAGTGCATGCGCTCCTGCTTTGACAGCAGCATCACTATCTCCTTTCATCAGACCAAGATCCTTCAGTCCCGATGCAATTATTCTGCAGGCTGCAAGATGCAGATTCAGGTTTGACAGGCCGGGTTTTGCATTCTTTATTGATTCGGTATTTGCTTTCAGGACAATCTCATATATTTCCTTTTGTCTGCTATTGAATTTTCCGCCGACCGGAATCGTGCGGGTAATGTCGGAGGCATAATGAAGATCTGTTTCTGCGCCGGAGTCATTTACAAGGAGATCATTATTCTTCAGGATATTAAAATGTGAATGATTATGCAGCGTCTGGCCGTTGATGCTGATGATGGATGGAAATGAAGGACCCGCACCCTTTGAATAAGCGATACCCTCCAGGGCTCCGAAGATATCCTTCTCATTTACTCCGGGTTTGCACATCTTCATGGCCGTAACATGCATATCATAGCCAGTGTCCAGAGCTTTTTCAATTTCCTTTATTTCAAGCTCTTCCTTTATTGACCTCATTGAAATTACTGCTTTGATCAGTTCCACGGAAGCAGATGTATCAAGCTGACAGGGATTTTCCCTGAGGAGGGAACCGAGAGTAAGCCTTGTCTCTCCCCTGTAAGGAGGAAGAAAATGGATCTTGCGTTTTTTAGTTTTTTCCTTGTTGATTATTTCTGACAGCATGGAAAGAGAAGATGTTTGTTTAACTCCGCATTTCAGGGCAAGCTCTTTCACTGTCGGCTGTGGTCCCATCCATACGATATCATCAAGGTCAAAATCGGTTCCATATATTATGTCTTTGCCAGAATCGAAATCCATAATACCTGCCAAACCAGGTATGTCAATTCCAAAATAATAAATGAAAGAACTGTCCTGCCTGAAATGATATGTATTTCCGGGGTAGTTCATCGGAGCTTCAACATTCCCGATAAATAATGCCAGTCCAGATTTCATTATCTCATGAAGCCGGGCCCGTCTTTTTTCATATACCACGCTTTTGAACATATTTAAATGATTTAATTAATACAGAATTATCAGCTTCCTTTTTCGCTGTCCCTTTTTTCAACCACAATTGTGCAATCCGTAGCCAGGGCGGCTATTACGCCAACAGCAGCGAACACCGGAGCCAGAACTGCTCCAATTGCACCGATTGTCACAGGAAATTCCACAATAGTTTCATCCTTGTCATTTTTAATTATGATTTTTCTTGCATTCCCTTCTTTAATGATCTCTTTTATTTTGGCCATGAGCTCATCGCCTGAGACCCTGAAATATTCCTGATTGGACTGATTTTTGCTGTTCATTTATATATAATTTTATACCGGGAAACCAAACTGATCAAAATTAAGGAAATTTTCAATACAGGCGTGTAACAGAGATGTATGGAAAAGACTATAAGTAATTTATTTTTGATTTTAATAATCCTCACAGCCTTTCTCAATTACTCCTGTGAAAAAAAAGAAGTGCCAGTCGTTTCTACGGCAGAGGTCACAAATTTAACAGGATCAACAGCAATAAGCGGAGGGACCATAATCGATAATGGCGGTTCAACAATTATAGCCAGCGGTGTATGCTGGAATACCCAGACTGACCCGACGATAAACGACAATATTACATCCAATGATGCCGGCGCAGGCAGTTTCGTCAGCAAAATGACCGGACTGGAAGGATCAATAGAATATTATGTCAGGGCTTATGCAACCAATAAGGTCGGCACAGGTTACGGGGAGGAGAAAATCTTCATGACCACTCCGCGCAATATTGTTTTCAATCAATCGATTACTTACGGAAGTCTTACTGATCAGGAAGGGAACATTTATAAAACCGTAAAAATAGGAGAGCAAACCTGGATGGCGGAGAACCTTAGAACAACACACTACCGGGATGGCAGTTTTATTCCAAATGTAACTGTTACCAATGAGTGGACAGGTCTTAATAATGCCGCGTACTGCTTTTATAACAATGATACACTTTTTAAGAATATCTATGGCGCGCTGTATAACTGGTATGCTGTGGCAGATCAGCGTAAGGTCTGCCCGGATGGTTGGCATATACCTTCAGATGCTGAATGGACCCTTCTCGAAACCAGCCTGGGCGGAGCCGACCTGGCAGGGATGAAATTAAGGGAGGTTGGATTTATGCATTGGGTAGGTCCGAATGTTGCTGCGAATAACCAGAGCGGGTTTACAGCATTACCGGGCGGTTCACGTTACTGGAACTTCAAAGAAGATTTTCTCGGAATAGGACACTATGGTTACTGGTGGTCTTCCACAGAGGATATTTCGAATGATGAAGCTGCCTGGTACCGTTCCATGGATACAAACAGTGCGGCAATAGAGAGATACTTTCATGTAAAAAGGGTAGGATTCTCAGTCAGATGCGTGATTTATTAAACTTTACTTCTTTTTCAGTATTATTTCATTACAATAATTACCCAGCCTGATCATATCTTCACGTGACTTGAAGTTAATTTTCTCCTTCTTAATAAATCCTTTAAGCTCAGGTCCATATTCAGGGAATATTGCCTGAAATTGTTTATTGGATATGAAATTTTCCATATTATCATTCTTCCTTACCCAGAAAACATTTGAAGGTGTAATGTCGACATTTTGGGGGAGGTCTATGTTTACAACTTCACCTGACTGGTACAGGACATCTGAAAGTTCAAACCTCTTATATTGAGTGTTCCCGACAGACCTGGACTGGACTCCATATCCGACATCCGTTCCTTTTGGAGTATAATTGCTTCTGTTCTGAAGAAGGAATGTGACAGGTCCGCTGGAAAGAACTTCATAAAACGCATTTCCTACAGGAACGAATATTCTGTTTTCCAGATAAATAGAATCGATCAGCCGTGGATTTTTCGGATACCTGTAGATCCCATTCAGTTCGGTAATCATCTTTTCGTCTATCAGGTTGTAATTTAATAAGGCATTAAATTTTTTCCCATCTCTCATTAATACGATACCATCCTTAAATGAGGGGAATAGAAAATGAGGGATTGGATTTCCCTTGTTGTCCTGTCCCGATAAATCAAACGAGAGGGAAAAAATAAACAAAACAAGTAAAGTGTTCCTGGAGGTAATATTTATTGGATTCATCTTGATATTATTTAAGAATTATAAGTAACTTTTTTTAAATGTTTGCATTTATGCATACCATTTTCTTTCGCGTTTTCCAAGATTTGCCAGTACATCAATTGCAGAGTTAACATCATCAACCACCTGGAAATCATACATGCCAAGACAAATAAAATCGGCGCCGTTCTCAAAAGCCCATCGGATTCCGTTTGCCGGCTGAATTGAACCGGCAGCCAGCACCTTGAAGCCAAAGAAAGGCACATCAATGGACTTAAAGAATTCGATGGTCTGCTCAGGATACTGATCCCACATATTATCATTCCACTGATTTCGGTCCGTCACAGGTGCAGATGAATAATTTGTATAATCCGTTCTGTATTCCCGCGGAGTGGCAGACCAATATTTGTCGTGATGAAAAGTCTTAAAATAGAAGTCAGGTTTAACTCCGGCTTTAACGGAAGCCTCGAGAGACTTTAATGAATGTGCCCCGACCCCTGCAGGAAGACCCTGGCTCCGGATATAATCGATAGTCTCCAATAAGACATCAATAGCATTGTTTTTTGCGAGCCCATCAACATTTTCTCCCTGGATATAAATCATATCAGCGCCATCGTCAACAGCTTTCCTGACAGGAGCGAGCCTGTCGTTTGGCTGACCGATTATACACTGGCAATTGTTCAGCATTTTACCTCCGGTTTCCTTTTTGTATTCATTGAATGCCTTGTACTGAAATTCCCCAAGATTACACAGATTGACGCCAGCTTGCTCAGCAACGGCCCATGTTTCCTTCATTTTTGTTTCGGTATGCCAGCGTTTGCTTAGCTGTCCCACATAAGGAAGATCTCTGGAATGTGCCCATCCTCCCATAGGATTACATCCCAATACAATCCTGCTTACCTCGTATTTCCCCAGCTTTCCTTTCGGGAGCACACCTTTAAGGTCTTTCAGAGAAGTTTTTGCCTCTTCGGTCAGATAACCCTGGTCTTTAGATAATATAAGGGAAGCGGCTGATGATATTGAAAAACTGCCGGCAAAAGGAAGCGCTGCCAATCCTTTAAGCAGATTCCTCCTGGTTTGTGATAATCCGGATTTCTTACCCATGTTTTTATTTTCTTATAAAGATAACGAAACCGCGGTATTTTCAGAATATGTACCTATTCAATAATGTATCGGGAGAGAGTGTGAGAGTGAGTGCGAATCCCGCCTTCGCAAGCTTCAGTGGACTTTGTCCACCGAAGCTCGCTTCCGCGAGCGAAGGTGGAGATTAGGGGAATCGAACCCCTGACCTTTAGACTGCCAGTCTAACGCTCTAGCCAACTGAGCTAAACCCCCATGCTGAATTCGCAAATGTAAAGAAAAAATTAAATAATATTTAACATAGGCTGTCACTGTTTATGTTTTGAAGGTATGAGGCTATTTTGTACTTTTGCCCCACATTTAAATATCGGTAACCATTTTTAGTATTCCGGATAAGAGTTAAGTGGCAAAGAAAAAATACATACCAAATTTTGATGACCTGATCTTTGAGTCGCGGAACAAGGATTATGGCGCCTATCAGTTACGCAGGAAATATAAGTCGAATGTAATTACCGGTACCATAATAAGCACATTGATAGCATGTTCTGTAGTGATCATTCCTTTTGTTATGAATCCCCATTCCGACCATGTGATAGCAGGCGGAGGCAGATTTGTCAGCGCCGGAATGCAAAGCCTGGAGCCACCGCCGGAGGAATTTTTTATTCCTGCTGCACCTCCTCCTCCGAAATCAAACGATGCCCAGGATATTGTGAAGTATGTTCCTCCGGAAGTGGTTGATACTGTTTTCAATACGGATAATATTTTGGCTGCAACTGATGAGATCCTAGCTCGCTCAGAGGGCGATCAGGTCGAAGCCAACGGATCAGGTTTTGGCGATGAAATGTTCGATGGAGAAGGAGGTTACGGATCCGATGAACCTTTTTTCCTGGTTGAAGTTATGCCATCATTCAAAGGCGGAGGCCTCGATGAGTTCCGCAAATATATTCAGAAAAGGACCAACTATCCACAGGAAGCTCTCGACAGGAAGATCCAGGGAAGGGTTTTTCTTACTTTTATAGTTGAAGCCAACGGATCAGTAAGCAATGTTACCATTGTTAAAGGGGTCGACCCCCTTATTGATAATGAAGCAGTAAATGCTATCCAGGGATCACCAGCCTGGTCTCCCGGACTCCAGAGAGGACAACCGGTAAGAGTAAGATATTCAATGTGGCTCAGTTTTATAATTTGAAAGCACTAAAGCATAGTAAAAGAACACAGATTCCAATTTGTTATTTCAATGTTTTTCTTATCTTTAAAAAGTAATTAAACAATCAGATTATGAAAAAGATAGCAGGTATTTTTCTTACATTAACGATAATCCTTTCAGGCTGCGTCTCATCAAAGAAACAGCTACAGAAAGGGAATTACGATTCCGCCATAGCTACGGCTGTAAAGGAATTGCGCAAAAATCCTGATAATACAAAACAAATTGAGATACTCGAGCGCTCAAACAATGTAGTCACCGATCAGGATAACGAAAGAATAAGATTCCTCAAAATGGAAGGAAGACCACAGAACTGGGATGAAATATACATTATATATAAAAGGATGGCCGACAGACAATCAATGATCAGGACCGTAATGCCCCTGAGCCTCGGGAACAGATCAGTGGAATTTCCTTATGTTGACTATATGCCGGAGATGGTAAATGCAAAACGCAAATCAGCCGATTATTACTATGGACACGGAATGGAGCTGATGAAAACCGGGATAAAGGATAATTACCGGCAGTCATACGCTGAATTTATAAGGGCAAAGGAATATGTGGGCGATTATGAGGGAATAGATAACAAAATCATCGAAGCAAAATCCATGGGAATGAGCAGGGTATTCGTATCATTGCAGAACAGTACAATGATCGTTTTCCCTAAAGACTTCGAGGAAGATCTCCTTACCGTTGACCTTCAGGCCCTGAACAACGAATGGGTTGAATTCCATATCATGAATCT
>JAPLDX010000081.1 GCA_026391215.1 Bacteroidia bacterium | reverse complement strand
AAGAAGGATCGTTGCATCCATTGGCAGTAACCTGTATGTCTACGCTTCCGGAAAAGCCGCTTGCCCATGTCATTATACCTGATGAAGCTCCAATGGAGCCGGCAGCACTGTTGCTTAACGACCAGTTAAAACCTGTGCTGTATGTAGCTGTGGTGGTATACGTGGTCGTGGACGATCCATCAGGCAGCTGGCAGATGGGTTCGCTCCCGGTCGATATATTAATTGCAGTCGGAGTACCTACTGTCGGAGTTATACTTACTGCTCTTATTACCTGTGAGGAAGTACCACAACCAATGGCAACTACCTGTATATTAACACTTTCTGAAAAACCATCTGCCCAGGTCATTACTCCTGTTGTAAAACCAATATTTCCTGCAGCACCATCACTTAACGACCAGTTAAAACCTGTGCTGTTGGCAGCTGTTGTTGTATATGTAGTTGTAGTCGTCCCGTTAGTAAGCTGGCACGCGGGATCACTTCCGGCTGAGATTGTAATGGGTGTTGGTATTCCTACAATAGGTGTGACAGATATTGTCGCTGTTCCTGAAATAAGATTTTCGCATATTGTTCCTGACTGATATTTAGCACTTACCAGAGAATAAGTAAATTCTCCTGCAATTTCAGTCGGGGCATTTACATGTGTATGATTGTTGCCTGAAACGTTAACAGTCGTTTGATTGGCTCCATTAATATTATATGTAACCGTTATACCATTGGATTGAGGATTGTAAATAGTAATCTGTGGATAAGATGCATTCTGACAAACAGTTGCGGCTTCTCCTATTGTAGCAGTGGGTGGAACATGAACAGTTATTGATTTGGCTTTATTATCGCTATCACCACAGGTGTTTCTAGAAATGACATATATACTATGGCTGGTGGCTAAGGCACTAAAGTTAACAACAATACTTGTTGTGCCATCTCCTGAAACAATAGTTGTTTCACTTCCAACGGACCATTCATAAGATAACGCATTTTCAACATCTGAAATGGAATAATCCACATTAGTCTCACCCTGACAAACATCTGATTTTCCGGCGATAGTGCCTGGTTTTGCAGGGTGATCAGAATAAACTGTCATAGCGATAGCATTTGAAGTAGCCGGATTACCAGTTGTGCATGTTTCACTTGAAGTCAGTCTGACTGTAATCTCATCACCATTATCAGGATCATATGTATATGTTGGACTGTTTGTACCAACGGGTGTCGTACTTTCGTACCACTGGTATAACGGTGTTCCTCCTCCATAGACCGGTGTTGCAGTAAAAGTTATTGCCGTACCTGTACAAATATTATTGTTAGAAGCGGTTATCGAGACACTGACCGGAAGTAAAGGATTAACTATCATGATAACCTCATTCGATGTGGCCGGATTACCGGTGGTACATGTTGTCTCGCTCGAAGTCATTACAACAGTTATTTTATCACCATCGGCTGGCTCATAATCTAATGAACTGCCTGTTCCGATAGGTGTTGTACCATTTTTATACCACTGGTATGTTGGTGTACCGCCGTTTGTCGGTGAAGCTGTAAATGTCACAGAAGTGCCTGCACATACAGGATTTGCACCGGCTGATATCAAAACACTTACATCCAGTATAGGATTGACCGTAACTTGTTTTGTGTCTGAAGTTGGCTCACATGATCCGCCACTTCCGGTAAGAGTAAGAGTAACAGGTCCTGTAACGCCTGCCGGAGCCTGCCATGTAGCATTCAGATCAGTAGCTAAAGGTAAAAAAGTGCCTCCGTCTGAAGATGTCCATAGGGCACTTGTACCGTCACCTATTGAGCCTCCCAGAGGATTAGTCGTACCTTCTTCACAGATCGTTTCGTCGGCACCAGCTTCTACAGTACATTGCCCAACTGCCTTACCTGCAAATAATGACAATAACAAAATCAGAAAAAAAGATGTATATGTTTTCATTGTCATTCTTTTTCTTAATAGTCAATTTTATGCCTCACTTGGTTGCATTTCTAAAATCTGAATTTCAGAAAGAATATCATTGAATTATCCTCATAGCTGTTATTCCCGATAGTGATGATATTATTGGATTCATCTGTAATAACATCATTTGCAACCTGTGTCCCGTTTCCTCCTGTTTCCTTTATTTGTCCCTCCACCATGTCACCGAAAGCATTCACAGTAAAAACAATCAGCCTGGCTGATAATCCGGTGCCATGTTGACCTGCAAGCAGAAAATAATTGGATTTATACCTGCACATCGCCTTGATTGAGCATGGAGGATCAAGTTTAATCTGCCCCTCAATCTCAGGATCATCATAAATATCTACCGGTATTTTCCAGATAAATCCCTGCTGTGTGGTTCCGGCGTTTCCGGTTGTGCCCACAATGAGATATCCGTCACTTAAAACTTCAAAATCTGAAGCTGCTTCATTTCTAGTATCTCCCACTATCCGGGGCTGGGTTGTACTGCCGTCAGAATTGACTCTCAGAAGAAAGATATTATTTCCGGATTGTTCAGAGGCAAGGCGGTCCGACCTGTCCGTTGTCCCAACTACCATATAGCCTCCGTTTAAATCCAGTTTGATGGCTACTCCCTCATCATTGCCAATGAAACCGACGGCTGGTATTGGTGTAAGCATATCAAGATTTTTGTTGATCCGCATAAGAAGAATATCCTTCTTGCCTGCAGCATTCCCGGTTACCTCTGTCGCAGGCTCTCTTTTTACATCGGTAGTGCCAAGCAGAAGGAAACCTTCCTGTGTTTCAATTATATCCACGCCGTATTGGTTTCCAGTGGCTTTATAGATTTTTTGGCTGATTACCGAGAGATCTGACTGAGCATGCACAACAATTATATCCTTCTCACTTGAAACAGAGTCGACCACAAAACCGATACATACAATAGTCCCATCCGTGAGCACAATGATCTTTGATGCTGAACCTGTCAGCCGGCCACTGTAAGTAACTGGTTTCCCTACTACATTACCATCAAAGCTTGCTTTAATAATGCCTGCTTTGCTTATCTGGCTTTCTGTTATCTGACCGCATATATAATAACAGTCTTCTCCGATGGCAACACTATTCCCGGTATCTTTATAAGCCTCGCTGAAAAACTTCAGAATGGTATCATCTTCATTTCCCTTCTTTTCACAAGAGGTAAAAAACACCAGGATGAACGCTATAATTATTCTCCACTTCATTTCCTGTTACTTTCTTTTTAAAGGTTTATAGAAAATCTGAGTATAACCCAGGCTAAAATTGAGATTATTCAGATTGAAGTCCTCATCACTGTATTTGTATTCCCACGCAAGCGGTATTGCATCATCTCCTCCACGTATAACCTGATTGTATACTCCCATGTTAGACCTGATTTCGAAATTTATATAGCCTCTTGGGGTTTTAAGCTTGATCCCTGCACCAGCCTGGCCAAATATGTCTAATTTGATCCTTGAATTCTTCCTTGAAATCTCATAACCTATTTGATCTTTGCCAACGACTGGTAAAAAGGAGACTTCTTTTGCAGTTGAGGCAAGGCCGATTGCGGCACCGGCTCCTGCCCGGGCATAGGCGGTGAACTTTCCGAATGTTATGAAATTATATGTAGCGGTAATCGGAATTTCCAGCCTTTGTTGGATTTCATTATAAAATGATACACCAGAACCAAGAATATCTTTTTTAACCGAAAATGATGATTGTGAAAAGCCTCCCTCAATATTGAGTTCCAGCCTGGAATTTATGGCAAATTTAGCCTCAAGGGAAGCAAACAGATTCAAGGCTTCGCTGCTGTAATTGCCGGGAACCGGGTCCGATGAAATAGATTTTGGATCATCGATAAAAGTCACAAAAGGAATATTTGTGCCGATATGGAAAACAAGCTGAACAACTGGTCTGACATCAAAGTTATTGTATAGGTGAACAAAGCTCGAATGGTCTGTAGGGCTGAGCTGGTACTCCGGATATTTTTTCAGAAATGCAAGCATTGCCGAATCGGCCTTTTCATTTTTGTCCTCAAACAGATATGTCTGGATAATGAGCTTGTATGCTGCAAGCTCTTCCTCCTGTTTAAATCCTGACTTGAGACATTCGCGCAGCATCTCGGGGACCTGTTCAACCTGCCCGTTGTCAAAAAGAGTCTGTGCGTTTTGAAGATTTACAGCACAGGTGCTTTTTTCCTGGGGAAAGACTACTAAAGAAACCGAACTGAATAATATAAATAGAGCAAGTTCGGGAATTAATGAATTTGAATATCTGGTCTTCATGTGCCTGATATTTTTATCTGATTACATTTACTTTGATATTATAATCCTTGTCAGGACAAGTTGCTTCAAGTGGAATATCCTTTGCCACATAAGTGTTCCACTCATCCTGGGTCATGTTTCTTGTTACAAGGTCGCAGATACCTTCAACCATATAATCGACATGCGACGGTCGACTGTTCAGGTTCTGTGTTCTGTCATATGTTCCCGAAACTATCAGTTTGCCATCGGGACTGAAGTTCATCACAAGCACAAATCCCTCATTATCAGTAAAAGTGATGGGAGGCTCTGTAAGATCGTCTATTTTATTGAAGATCTTCAGCGTCTTATCATTGCTTGCAGTAGCCATTTGTCCGAGGACCGGATTAAACCGTATATCGTTCACCTGGGCAGTGTGAGCTTTGACTTTCGAGATCTGTTTTTGTGTCGTTATATTCCACAATTCTATATTTCCGTTAACATCTCCTATAGCCAGAATATTTTCATCAGGTTTAAACCTTATTACTTTTATATTTTTCCCCGAGGTCTCAAGCCTGAAATTTTCTCTGTTGTCTTCAGGATTCCAGACAATCACGCTGCCATTATTGCTTATCCCTGCAAGATAATTTCCATTGGACGATATGTCTATTGAAGTTATCTGCATGGTTCCGGTTGTAATGTTTGTGCTTGTCCTGGCAGCTATATCCCATTTAAGCACTTTACCATCAAGTGAAGCGGAATAAAGATACTTACCGTCGAAGGAAAAGATCAGCGATTTGACTTTGCCTGTATGACCAGTAAGCTCATATTGCATATTGTTCCCTTTAAGAGGTATCATGCGGATTGAAGAGCTGCTGCTCCCGCATGCCAGCCATGATGCATCGGGGCTTACTGCCAGCACTTCAATAATATCCGTTCCGGAATAGATGACCTGGATTGTCTGGTCTTTGCCATTTGGATTCCATTTAAGGACCTGGCCGTCTTCGCCGGAGGTAAAGAATTCATTGGTCCCCGGAATAAATGCGACACTTTTAATTGCGCCATCATGTCCTTTAAATGTTTTATATGTGACGCCCCCATATTGTTTTGCAACATTATATAAACCTGTGAAGATATCAGCATCATTTTCCAGACCATTGTTCTTTTTATTAAACAGATACGCCTGGTAGGCCAGCAGCGTCTGAAGATCTTTCTGTCCCTGGACCTGTAATGATTTGATTGACATTGATTTTCCTATAGAAAGCATCCTGAGGCTCAGGGCTCTGTTTTTCTGTTCCGTGGCATTTGTAGCTTGTTGGTCAGCTCGTATGCTTGCGCGTTTTGCCGAATCGGCCTGCACCTCGGCAATGCTACGCTGAACCTGAGCTTCATTGGCATTTCTATCTGCCAATACCCTCTGATCATTGGCAATATTCCTTTGCTCAACAGCTTCTGCTTCCTTTATCATAGCAACATTTGCGCTTGAATCAGCTAAGCTCCTTTGAATTTCAGCAACATGCGCTGAAGAATCAGCCCTGAATCTTTGTTTTTCCTCCTGCTGTCTTCTTTCCTCAGCAAGCAGAGTTGCTCTGTCTGCGGCAATTTTCTGAACAAAAGCAAATAACATGAATCCCAATGAAATGATAGCAGCCGTTCCAAGGATTATTGCCACGATCTTTGTTCTCCTCATCTGCTTTTTTTGCAGCCTTATCTTGCTTTCTTCCTCATCGAGGTATTCCTTTTCACTGGTCCTGAGATAAACCATCGCCCTTTCGAATGCCGGGTCATATCTTTGCGCCCACTCAAGAGTAGGTTTATGCTGGTCACGCCAGTTTATTGCAAGCTGAAGATCCGGAGGCCTCCAGAGGCTTGTTTTTCCCTGCTGGAACATGGCTGAAGCTTCTGAGAGACGCAGATACATCTGTACCGAAGAAGCTTCATCATCAACCCATTCCCTCAGCCGGTCCCATAATCTCATAAGACTTTCGTGGGACAGGTCTATTATTGAATCATCAGTTAAGGGTATATCCTGTCTCGGCGTAATAAATGATCTTGATTGGATCCTGAATTTTTCAACAACCTCAAACAGCTCATCACTGGTACATTGAACTATTGAATTTATAGTACTGACACTCGAAGGATGCCTGATTCCTTTATTATCCACTCCCTTTTCTGTAATGGTCTTGAACATCTTTTCACAGATCTCCTTGCCGCGCAGACTAAGCTCTTCATATGCTTCATTAGCGTGCCTGGACATGGCATCACTCATCGTTCCGACTGAATCATAATCAGAATAGCTTATTGGTCGTCCCGGATCGTCAAGCTCCTGCCAGTAAGTCCATGTCCTCATCAGGGCATGTTGCAGAACAGGAAGCTGGTCGGTTCTCTCGCCTATATCAGTAAGAAGCGTATCAACAAGCTTTTGTTCTATTTTTGCCCCGGCATACTTTATCGGTCCCTCAATTGCCTGCCTGTAATTTTCTCTGTCCATGTGCGGAACAAGGTAATTGCTGTTGTTGATTAATTGTGTAAGACCCTGATAATGTGCACATTCTCCGATAAAGTCGGAGCGCATTGTAATTAATGTAAATATTTTTGCATCAGGCTGTATAATAGCGCTCACCAGCTTCTCAACAAACTCGGTGGCATCAGTTCCTTTGATACCGCCTGCACTGAGGGTGCTATATCTGAATATTTCCTCAAACTGATCAACAACGAGCAAGATCTTTTCGTTGCCCTTTGTCATGTGTTTCTTTAAGGTAGATGCTATTCCGTCGTTTAAATGCAAATCCTGAAGTATGTTCTCCGCAGAAGCACTTTCCTGATCTGTTCCTGTTATATTTTCGCTGATTGAATTTCCCAGGTGGCCAAGAGGATCATTTCCGGGTCTGAACATGATGATCTTCCAGGATGAGGAGTTTTCTGATGCAAGGTTCCTGATCTTTGGCAAGACACCGCAATATATAAGCGAGGATTTACCGCTTCCTGAAGCTCCTATTACGGTAACAAACCTGTTATTCAGAAGCTTTTTCAGTACTTCTTCGCTTTCCCTTTCGCGACCGAAGAACAGGTCGCTTTCTTCCGGTGCGAATGGCCTCAGCCCCGGAAATGGATTGAGAACCCGGGTCTCTTTCTTTGATCCCATAGTTTGAAATTAAAACCAGATTGTTATCTATATCTTTATGCCAATCACCAGGATATCATCTACCTGATCATTGGAACCTTTCCATTTCGCAAGTCTTTTATCCAGCGTCTCCTTCTGGACATTCATTGGCATTGAGTGCACTTCAAGAAGAAGCTCTTCAAACCTTTTGTACATAAATTTCTTACCATCTAGTCCCCCGAACTGATCGGCATAACCATCCGAGAAAAGATAAAGACAATCACCATCCATGAGGTCAATTTCATTATTGGCAAAAGAGAGTGTATCGCTGCCTTCATAGGCCCCTATAGGGAACCTGTCGCCTTTATATCTCACTATTTTATTATCTCTTATAAGCACCAATGGATTGTTTGCACCGGCAAATTCCGCTTTTTTCTTTTCCAGGTCAAATACGCAGAGAGCCATATCCATTCCGTCCTTGATTGATGTATCTCCCGTATTTTCGTTCAGGGTTGTTATTACTCCTTTATTAAGCTCATCAAGTATTTTGCTTGCTGATCTTGCTTTCTTTACAGTCACAGCAGAATTAAGCTGGTTAAAGCCCACTATCGACATGAAAGCACCTGGAACTCCATGACCTGTGCAGTCAACAGCAGCTACCATGAAAAGTCCGTCAGTCTCGTGTACCCAGTAAAAATCTCCGCTTACAATATCTTTAGGCAGATAATAAATAAAGTAGTTTTTAAGTTGTGCGTCGATCATGGAGAAGGACGGAAGTATTGCATTTTGAATTCGACGGGCATAGTAAATACTGTCGGTGATATGCTTTTTCTGCTCCTCAATTTCCTCTTTCTGCTTTTCAATTTTCAGTGTCCTTTCCTTCACCTTTTCCTCGAGCTCATATGTATAACTCTCGAGCTGGGCGATCATCATGTTGAACTTTTCAGTAAGTATCGTAATTTCATTATTACCAACCACTTCTGCTCGTTCTCTCAGGTTCCCGTTTGTGATTCTGTTGACATTCTCCACAAGGTTTTTTATAGGTCGTGTAATAACCTTTGTCTTCCTGTATATCAGAGCTGTAAGAGCAATTAGTGTCAGCACGAAAATAATAATCAGCTTGGAGGCTTCTCTTCTTAGCAGCGCTTTTTGTGAAGTACGGTCTGAGATAATTCTTATTACTGATCCCTGGCTGTAAAGGCTTGAGGGTTTATCCTTGACCTGAGCCCTTTCCATGTAAATGTAAAGGTAATTATACCATGATTTACCTACTTTTTCAGTGATATTGATGGTAGCTTTATCTTTGAAAGCCCTTAGAAGAGTATCTCTCTGGTTTGTGACCTCCTGAACATCTTTATTCATACTGAATGGTTCATCAGCGATCAGGAACAGCTCAACATCTATAATACCTTCCGTTTCGCTTTTCATTTCAGTTTTGGTATCCTCTATTGCCTGGACAACCTCATCAACCTGCCTGGAATAGGCGCCAAGCTCAATTATATATTTTTTGTCTTTGGTGGCCTGATAGGTATACTTCTTTGGCCTTTTTGTCTGATGTTCTATGGCAAAAAGATCTGTGACAAATTCTCCGGATTCACGTATGCCATTTAAGTATTTTCTGAAATTTTCTCCCAGACTGTACAGATTGAATCCAAGCTCATCCTTTAATGTTGTATTGACGACTATCCCGTCTTCTGCAATTACATAAATATCTTCATTGTTCGGATCCATCCCTATTTCTCTGGCTATCTTCTTCAGATCAAGATCTTTAATATTATCAGTGTTATTAAGATATTCATTTACCAGACGTGAATTAAACTCCCTGAACCTGTTATTGAATTCATCCTCAATAAGGTTTATGGCAATGTCCTGGAATTTAAGGATCTTGGTAACCTCATTTGTCAGCAGCCTGTTCTTCTCATCATTGCTTCTTTCAAGCTGGGAACGGGTGCGCTGAAAATTAAAGGCAGCAAAAATAAACAGTGCCAGCAATGTAGGTAGAGCAATATTCACAATAAGCTGCTTGAATATTGTTGTTCTGCGTAATGCCATCGGAACCTTAATTTTCATTAATTTCAATATATTTCATTATTTCATCTGATTTTTCAGGAAACCTGAAATGATATTCCTTAATAGCCTCCAGCGGAAGCAGGTACAGGAAATCGAAGCTGTCACTTAAAGGCCATTCCCCTTTTGTTTTCACGGAATCATTGACTATTATAACTTCTTTCCCTGGTTTCCCTGAAAGTACCGGCCACAGTATGTAACCTCCTGTGATATTTGTATCAGCCGGTTTTTTATCTTTAAGGTACGACAAGGATTCTGCAAGCAGAAGCAGATCTTCCTTTGCTGATCCCGGAAAGCATTCCGATAGAAATTCTACTTTTTCATAAAACAATTCATTGTCAGGAATTCCACCGTTAACTATCCTGTCAAGCCGATCCTTGAAACTTACAGGTATCCGGCCTGACACAGATGTATATAATTTTTTGTCTGTCCGTGAAAATAACTTTGCAGATTCTTCCTGCAATATTGTCTTAGGGCTGAAAAGAAGCGCTACCAGTGATTCGCCAGTACTTTCATTTTCGACTACAGGTAAACTTCTGATGACACATGACCTCATCCATATTCCAAGAAGATTATAATCCCTGTTAATGATATCTTCAACCAGCTTCTGGTATCCTGGTACTTCACCCGGGAAAAACTGGAACAGTGCTTTCACCTTGTCTTCATCAGGAATAACATCAAGAAGCGGGATCAGCTTTGGTTTTATTGACTCATCAATTACAATATCGATCATCTCAAGCGCATAGTTGACACTTTCAACAGTCCCGTTTTCAAGGTTTTCCTTTATTTTATCTATTGATCCGGCATCATATGCTATTGAGAGCAATTTAAACAGGAATGCATTCCAGCGGGAAATTTCACTGTTTAATGGTTCCAGGAGGAAAGTGTTGTTTTTTCTTATAATGCTGATCCTTGCTGATATGTTCCAGACCATCACTCCGATCATATCAGAGATCAGCTGGTGTAACCGGTCCATATCCTCAACTTTCACTCTGAATTTACAATTAACCAGGCACTCAAGCGCTGCTTCTCTTATCTGTCGTGAATTTGACCATAGCCTGGAAAATATGAATTCTTCATTTTCTGCGCTGCAGTATTTTCCAAGAAGTCTCAAAATAGTCTTACTGATAACAGGATTCCCTGATGAGGCCAGGAAAAATCGTCTCATTTCCTCCCCTGCCTCATCACCAAAACTGTTGAGTACATTCGCAGCCTGAACTTCAAGTCCCCTGATATTGAGACACTCGCATACTTCAGGCAGCATATCTTTAAGCTTGAATTTACCAATCATTAAGATTGCCAGCTCTTTCGATTCAATGTTACTATCCCTCAGGAGCCTTAATATCTGAGTGGTCTGAGGTTGTCTCGAATCGGCAAGTATCTTTCTGGCAGAGAACAATTTATCTTCATCATGCTGATCAGGGGAATAGGTATGTTTCAGATTCTCAGCTATCTTAACCGATCTTTGCCTTATCTCCTCATCAATATTATTATTTGAAGCGATCCTGTTCAATGACGGTAATAAGCTGAGATCATTCCTGCTTTCTGACTGATCAAGTATTTTTTCGAAGAACCAGCGGTTATTGTTTTTTTCAAAAGATGAGAAATCACCTGATATGAGGTTAAGATAATTGTCAGTCAGGGCCTGATCTGCTGAAAATATGCTGTTAACTACACCCTTCCCCATGCTTGAAGTCTCTTCCGTCACTCCCTGCCCTCCTGATTCAAGGGCTTTCTTTATTGATTTCCTGTACTCCGAATACAATTTTACAGCAACAAAAATCCATATGATGGTAATAACGAAAAGCACCCATGAGAAATGAATCAGCTTCACAAAACTCAAAACTCCCAGACCCGCCAGTATAAGTCCGGATGAAAGTGCGGCAATTTCATTCACCGTTCCGTCCATTGCTGACTGGACCTCGTAGCGTATTTTTTCATCTATTGTCTGGTAGATCACTTTGAATGAAGGAGATTCGATTGAATCCTTTAGAGATTTCGAGAACAAACGGCTCAGGGCAAGAAGCATGAAGAAGAGCAAGAATCCGCTTGTTGCCGGAGTAAATCCCATTGCCATTCCAATAATAATTGCTATAAGCGTAAAGGCTGCGATAAGTATGGGTGAAATGGCAAGGCATGTACGCAAGCCGTAATTTCTTATCAGATAGGAAAATACAAATAGCTTGATAAGCAGGGTAAATATCATCATACTCCCTGTAAACAGACCCAGGAAACGTGCCATATCTTCTCCGGACGGATATTGCTCCCTGGTAACGGCCATGAATGAATATTGAACGAAAAAGGCAGTCATTACAGAGAGTGCAATGAATATCCCCATAATCCTTATGTAGGGATCTGAACGGAAAAGAGCAGTTACGGATCTTTTCTTTTCCTTTGGTTCTGTCCCCTTTTCACCCTTGCCTGATGTAAGCGGAAAGCGATTTCCGATTATGATCTGTATAATACTGCCGGTCAAAACAGCAGCGGCACTGATAATTAGAATATTATGGGCCTTGAAATTGAACGACAGGATTATCGGGATTGCATAACAGCTGATGATTATTCCCAATATCATTCCCACATCAATGAGTCCGAAAAGTCGTTTGCCCTGCCGGAGTGTGAATAAACGTCCTGCCGTTCCCCAAAAGCCCAGCATAGCCAGTATATTCAAAGGCCCGAGCATTATAAAAACAAGGAAGATCACCCATTTTGCAGGATTAAGAAGCAGGAGTATCCAGAGTATCAGTGTAAGGATGGTTACAAATACAAGGTTTATAATTGCAAAATTCTTGAAGCGCATCCTTGTCTGCAACCCGGTATAGAGAGATGTAAGTATAATACCCGCCAGACCGGAGACAACATATCCCCTAGCCATCATCTTTTCGTCAAAAATTGAGAGAAAAAGAGAATGGGCACTGATGTCGAAGGCGCCAAAAAATATGCCCAGAAAAACAGATTGTGCTAGCAGTATTGACACCATCGACTCCTCGCCGGATTCAATTCCAAGGAGTTTGAACAATCTGTCACGCATAAAATTATTCCGTTTTTATTTAATCACAATAAAGTTAGCAATTAATATCATTTAACATGTCTTCAATTCAGTTTTTTTCGAACTAACAGAAAAAGAAGTCCGTTAAATAATAAGAAAAAAACGGGATAGGAAAATTTCAACTTGATTGGCTGGCTTTTATTCTTGAGCATAAAATGCTTGTATCCAGATCAATTCCTTCAAGAATTATATCAGCCTTGCTGTACCATTTTTCACGAAAAGCTAGTTTTTCTTCAATAAAGAGAGGCAGCTTGTCATCCGGGACATTTTTCAGCAACGGTCTTTCACCAGTTGAATTAAGAAGCCGTCTTGTAAGCTGTTCCGGTGTCAATTTCAGGTAAACTGTCAATCCTGTTTTAAGCATATACTCCATATTGTCACCATGACATGGAGTACCACCACCTGTTGATATTACTGTCTCAAACAGTGAGCCCATGCTTTTAAGGACATCGGCTTCAACAGCACGGAAATGATCTTCGCCATCCTGTGAAAAGATCTGCGGAATTGTCTTTCCTGCCCTCTCCTCTATTTTCCGGTCAAGGTCAATGAATGACCATCCCAGCGATGAAGCAAGTCTTTTCCCTGCGGTTGATTTCCCGCTACCCATAAAACCTATAATATATATCAGGTTGTTTTTGGACATCATAATTCAAGCTTCATCTGGGCAGGATCTTCATGTGTTGAAGCAGAGGGTTCTTCATCATCTGTTCCCGGTTCTGCCGGTGCGCTCTCTTTCTTTACCACAGGTTGAATTTCCTGGATATTTTCAACAGTGAAGCTTGTAAGCCTTTTACCTTTGGCCTTAAAACTCTTCACTCCAATGAATTCAGCAACTTCTATGATCTCGGCATCACGGCTTTTGTGCTTGCCTCCGAAATGGATCTCCAATCGAGGATATTCAACTTCTGTGATGCTTACGAGCCTGGATTCCGGATCTTCATTTATGAAGCAAAGCGGTTTTTCCGATTCCTCAATCATGAATCTTTTGAGGTAATAAAACTTCTGCTCTGCATCCCAGTACACGGCAGAATATACCTTTCCCGGCCTGAATTTCTCAATCACAAGTATATTTTCCTCAAAATGATTTGACAGGTCAAAACTAGTAAGTCTGAAGAATCCGCTTTTTGTAATTATAAGTATCTTGTCATCAGCGCTGAATTCTCCAAGGTAATTTCCCCTGTTATCATCATTAAGCCTGAAAACGGAATCATCGAACCATATTTTCCTTCCTCCGAGTGTTGAAAGTCCTTTCTCCTGAAGGGCTATTTTATGAACAGCATTCTTCGTCAGGATATTCCCCATTGAGGACTTTCCTTTGATATTAAGCTGTCCGAAATCAAATTCAAAAATGAGTTTTTTCAGACGTGCTTTTGGCTTATGGTGAACCTTTATTACTTCTGCTTCACCATTGGGGTTGGCGCTGAAATATACAATTTTGGAGCCGGGGGTGCCTCTTGTGATATTATATTCCTTGTCGCGCGTCAAACCTGTTATTGCACAGCGTTTTGCAAGCAGAGGTCCATCCTTGCCATCCTGGTAAACAATGTTATATATTGTTCGCTCATCATTTTTAAGGAACACCTGTGCATAGAGAATGTCATTCCCTACAAATACTTTGTCAGCAACCCTGGTGATAAGATAAATACCATCTTTCCTTATAATCAGTACATCATCTATATCGGAACAATCACATACGAATTCATCCTTTTTCAGACCTGTTCCTATGAATCCTTCCTTGTAGTTTATATATAGTTTTGCATTGTTTGCAATAACCTTGGTTGCCTGGATGGTATCAAAGCCCCTGATCTCTGTCTTCCTTTCCCTGCCCTTTGCATATTTTTTCTTAATCTGCTTGAAATAATTGATGGTAAAAGGCACAATATTACTAAGATGATTCTTCACCTCTTCCAGCTCTGCTTCAATTCCCTTGATAAGCTCATTGGCCTTTTTAGCATCGTACTTTGATATCCTCTTGATTTTAATTTCGGTGAGCTTGATTATATCTTCTTTTGTGACTTCCCTCAATAATTTCTTTTTGTAGGGCTTAAGACCGTTGTCAATAGCTTCAATCACTGCTTCCCATGTTTCACACTCTTCAATATCACGATAGATCTTTTTCTCAATGAAGATCTTTTCGAGTGATGACATATGCCACTCTTCCTGCAATTCACGCTTCCTTATCTCAAGTTCAGCCTTCAGCATTTCAACCGTTCTGTCGGCAGAATGTTTCAGGATAGTGCTTACTCCCATGAATGATGGCTTCTTGCCGGTAATGACGCAGGTATTTGGAGAGATGGAATATTCGCAATCTGTCAGCGCATAGAGAGCGTCGATGGTCTTATCGGGTGATACGCCCGGCAAAAGATGAACCACGATCTCCACTTTTGCCGAAGTATTATCGTCAATCTTCCGGATCTTTATCTTCCCTTTCTCATTTGCCTTGATAATGGATTCAATGAGGGAGGTGGTTGTTTTACCAAAAGGTATTTCAGTTATGACAAGTGCCTTTTTGTCGATCTTCTCAATTTTTGCCCTTACTTTCACCACGCCGCCCCTCTGTCCGTCATTATATCTGGAAACGTCGATCATCCCGCCTGTCGGGAAATCGGGATAAATTTCAAATTCCTTGCCCTGCAGATAATTGATAGTTGCATCAATCAGTTCAATGAAATTATGAGGCAGTATTTTTGAAGCAAGGCCTACGGCAATTCCCTCAACTCCCATTGCGAGGAGCAGAGGAAATTTGACAGGCAATGTCACAGGTTCCTTGTTCCTCCCGTCATATGAAAGCTTCCATTCAGTAGTTTTCGGATTGAATACCACATCATGAGCAAACTTTGAAAGCCGGGCCTCTATATATCTTGGTGCGGCTGCACCGTCACCTGTAAGAACATTGCCCCAGTTTCCCTGCGTATCAATAAGGAGTTCCTTTTGTCCCAACTGCACCAGTGCATCTCCTATTGATGCATCTCCGTGAGGGTGGAACTGCATTGTATGTCCGATTATATTGGCAACTTTACTGAAACGTCCATCATCCATCCGCTTCATTGAATGAAGGATGCGCCTCTGAACTGGCTTAAGTCCGTCAAAAAGATCAGGAACCGCACGTTCAAGAATAACATAAGAAGCATAATCCAGGAACCAGTCCTGGTACATCCCTGAGAGTGCGGTTACAGTATGAAGGGCCGCCGGACCTTCCTTTACATTGTCTCCACCTTCAATTCCGTCAATATCAAGATCCATTTCTTCCATAGACATATCATACCTTCACGGAAATCTGTCAGATTTCTTCCTCGATTTTATCTTCCTCGATTCTCAAATTATCAATTATAAAATCCTGTCTTTCAGGAGTATTCTTCCCCATATAAAACTCAAGATAACCATTCACTGTATCAGTTTTTCTCATTCTTACGGGTTCAAGCCGCATGTCTTTACCTATGAAATGTATGAATTCATCCGGAGATATTTCTCCAAGCCCCTTGAATCTTGTTATCTCCGGATTTGGTCCGAGCGCAGCTATCGCTTTATTTTTTTCTTCAGGAGAATAGCAGTATCTGGTTTCTTTCTTATTTCTTACCCTGAACAAAGGAGTTTGAAGTATATAGACATGCCCTTTCCTTACAAGGTCGGGAAAGAATTGCAGGAAAAAGGTAAGAAGCAGCAACCTGATATGCATGCCATCAACATCAGCATCTGTGGCTACCACCACATTATTGTAACGCAAGTTTTCAATGCCATCCTCGATATTCAGTGCTGCCTGAAGAAGATTAAATTCTTCGTTTTCGTAAACTATTTTCTTTGTGAGTCCGAATGAGTTGAGAGGCTTGCCGCGAAGACTGAAAACTGCCTGTGTCTCGACATTTCTGGATTTGGTTATTGAGCCGCTTGCTGAATCGCCCTCGGTAATGAAAATTGTTGAATCAAGCTTATCGGCATCATTCGTATTATAATGTATCCTGCAGTCTCTCAGCTTCTTATTATGGAGACTCACCTTTTTAGCTCTCTCCCTTGCCAGCTTCTGTATCGATGAAATAGCTTTCCTCTCCTTTTCTGAATCCTGAATTTTTTTAAGCAGGATCTCTGCTGTGTCAGGATTTTTATGAAGATAATCATCGAGGTGCTTCTTGATGAAATCCATAATGAATGTCCTGACAGATGGTCCTTCCGGTCCCATATCCTTCGAACCCAGCTTTGTTTTTGTCTGTGATTCAAATATCGGCTCCTCAATTTTTACGCTTACTGCTGCAATAATTGATGAACGAACGTCAGCAGGATCATAATCCTTTTTGTAAAACTCCTTTATCGTTTTGATAACAGCTTCCTTAAATGAAGAGAGATGGGTGCCTCCCTGTGTTGTATGCTGACCATTCACGAAGCTGTAGTAATCTTCTCCGTATTGTAGTCCGTGTGTTAATGCGATCTCAATGTCTTCGCCTGTCAGATGAATCAGGGGATAAAGTCCCTCCTTGCTCATGTTTTCATTCAGAAGGTCAACAAGGCCGTTCCTGGAAAAGAATTTGTTTCCGTTGAAATTTATTACAAGTCCGGAGTTAAGATATACGTAGTTTTTCAACAAATTATCAACGTATTCCGATATATAAAAATAATTGCCGAACATTCCTTCATCGGGCTGAAAGATCACCTCAACGCCGTTTTCCTCATTAGTGGTCTTTTGCGGATGGTCCTTTAATATATTTCCATGTTCAAACTCGGTGACCTTTATCTGCCCGTCACGAATTGACCTGATTACAAATTTTGAAGAGAGGGCATTTACTGCCTTCACTCCCACACCGTTCAAACCTACAGATTTCTTAAATGCTTTTGAATCATATTTTGCCCCGGTATTCATCTTTGCCACGGCATCGATGACTTTACCTAGCGGAATACCGCGTCCATAGTCGCGCACTCTTACTTCTTTGCCGATTATCGAGACATCAATCTTCTTGCCGAAGCCCATCATATACTCATCGACGGCATTATCCATCACCTCTTTCAGCAGAACATATATGCCATCATCCTGTGACGAACCATCACCCAGCTTTCCTATGTACATACCAGGTCTCAACCGGATATGTTCTCTCCATTCAAGGGTTTTAATGTGTTCTTCAGAATATCCAACAACCGACATTTTTCAGAATTTTTGCGCAAATATAGTCAAATAGAGTTGTCACAATAAGGCAATTTTTCAACAATGAGTCTTATTTTGTCAAAGCCCGGGATGACAAAAAGACAGTGTAAAAAATATTTAGCTGATAGAATGATAATTACATCAGATGCAGGAGTGTTGATAAAAGCCGGTCAGAAAATCACAGCATAAACCTTCAGTACTGATCTCTTTTTATTATAATCGGAGGATATCAGATCAAAATCCCATATCCATTCTTCTGAAACCTTTCCCGAAGGCAATTGTACCAATGCAGTTTTTTCTTCTGTAGTTTTTCCGGAATCTTCAGTAAAAATTTCGGCGACATCAGTAATAAGCACTGACCTGTGCTTCATCAGGAATCGGATATGGTTATTTTGTATCTCTTCCCTCAACCGGAGCAGTTCTGATTCCGTTGTTTTTGTCTTAGCCCTTAATAATTTGAGCGGCAGGAACTCGAGCTGTGTAAGAATATTCAGGGAAATGACCATCCCTGGATCTTCATCCGGCTGATATTCAGGTATAATGATCTGACTGATTGACGGTAGCCTGTTCAGGAATGTGCGCTTTCCTGCTTTCTCCCATACCTCTTCAATCAATCCCCCGGTGACATCCTGTTCTACCACGCTGATCCTGTCCATTCCTGCAGTCTGGCTGTATACCCCGGGCGGATGAATAATATCGATTAGAACTACCTTCCCTGTTCTTTCAATCATTTCGGCAAGGGGAAGCTCCAACAGCCATCCGCTGCCAAGAACCGTTACCCTGTCAGGCTTATGGATATCAAGAGCCTTCAGGATCAGGCTTCTGCAACGTTCCAGATGGCTGTTCCACCCGCCCTGCTGCTTAAGATGACGACAAATCAGTCCGTGCTGGTAGTCATAATACCCCATCTTGTGAAGGATCCTACGGTACGATGTGCTTTGTGTCATTTCCCGGATGTTTCATTCCTGAGCTCACTGAGAGCGTTCTTCATCATGTTCTGGAATCGCATTGCCAGCTCATCATGATTTGTCGTCCCGAAATTTTCAGGTTTCACAGGATCGAGAACTCTTATTGCTATTTTATGGAATCCGCCGAATATGAGGCCATGTTTGGGGAGAACCCCGCCAGAGCCGTCCATCAGTACCGGCAGGATAGGAGTATTGGTTGAAAGTGCCAGCTGGAATGCGCCTCTCTTGAAAAAAGCTATTTCGCAGTCAGGAGACCGTGTACCCTCCGGAAAGATCATTATCGAGATGCCTTTTTTAAGGCACTCATAGGAATCTAACATCATTTTCTCCTTGCTTTCCTTGTCTCCCCTGTCAACAGCGATATAATCAGCCATTCTCAGATACCAGCCAAGTATCGGGACTTTCATGACCTCTATCTTTGAAATCCACTTAAAACGGTAACGAAGGCAATTGACAAACAAGATATCGAGAATTGACTGGTGATTGCAGATAATAACGTAAGTTGTTCCCGGGACAGCTTTTTTCCTGCCTTCAACTTTTATTTTCCAGATTGGCACAACATAGGATATTATAACCGCCTGGTAAATAAGCATCCAGTGGGTGACTGTGCGTTCCCTGTCAAAGGGCAGAACAAGAAGCCAAACAATAAATGTTATCGGGAAAAACACTACAAGAAATGTTATCCCCACCAGCCATACAACTATTGATTTCAGAATATCCATAACAATTAAAAGAACTTATAAATCTGGGAACCTCTTATATTGATTTTTTCCTGCTTAAATACCTCAATCAGATCTTTGACCATATGCCTGCATCCTTTAAGTTTCCTCCCCGCAGCGATCATCTCACCAGATCCCTCCATCTCACACTCCCTGATTATGCCTCCTTGTACAAATAACCTGCAAAAATGCTGCTTCCCATTATGCTCAAACTTGTTAATGAAATAATAATCAGGACCATATGCATAGTTCCATCCCCATGTCCGGTATATTAATCTTTCCAGTTCCTGGATCTTTGATCTCTCTTCAGCCGTCAGCTCAGTCAGAGTATTTCCCTGTCGTTTCAGAAAAAATTCGAGCATTGCAGACCTGAAATCAATTATGCTATTGAGCTGACCGATAATCTCTTTAAGGTTCATCACAGGCGAAGGATTTGATTCAACCGCACGGGTTGAATAGGACGACTTATCTTTCCTTAATGATACCCGTAAATCATCAAGCAGCGTGCTGAAAAGAAGGGTACCGTGGTGCATGACCCTGTTGCGGTAAACGTGTTCCGCATTGCCTGATATTTTTAATCCATTGACCTTCAGGTCATTTTTGCCTTCAAACTCAGCCTTAACACCCATTGTGACAAGGAATTCGATTACAGGAAGAGTATATTTCCTGAAATCAACCTGCCTGCCTATAGCGCTGTTCAGAATGAAAGTAAAATTAAGGTTGCCGAAGTCGTGGTAGACTGTGCCGCCGCCAGATATCCTCCTTATAACCGGAATGCCTTTTTCATGAACGAACCTGGTATCAGCTTCTCTCTGGGCCACCTGGTGCTTCCCGATAATTATCGCCGGGCTGTTTATCCCGAGTATCAGGTATTCATCCTTTTTGTTTTTAAGCAAATATTCATCAACTGCAAGATTGAAGAAAGGATTTGTGGTTTTCATGTCCAGGCAGAGCATAGACAGAATTATTTGTTAAAATATGGAACATTAAAAAGTATCTTCCTGTCGGTTATTTCGTACAACTTATATACACCCCATCCTATAAGCGCTCCCAGAAGGGAACCGCAGATAACATCGCCAGGGTAATGAACGCCAAGGTAGATCCTGCTGTATCCTACTATCACAGCCCATAGGATAATGCTGACAGAGTACCACCTCTCTTTGATGAACATAAGGCTCAGCAGGGCTACATTAAATGAATTTGCAGCATGAGAAGAAACAAATCCGTACAGCCCGCCGCATTCGTTATTTACCAGGTGTACCAATCCCTGCAACGCTGGTTCATGACAGGGACGAAGCCGGTGAAACACATTTTTGAAAAGCTGGACCGAGCCCTGGTCGGCAAGTGTGGCTGCAAGTATTATGAAGACAACAATAACCGGAAATTTCTTTTTATACTTATATCCGATCCAGATCAATATTGCCACGTAAAGCGGTATCCATATGATCTTCCCGCTTATGGCATACATTACTTTATCCCAGAAAGGTGAATTGAGTGAATTCAAAAAGAGAAAAAGCTGTTGATCCAGTTGTTCCAGCATAAGATTTTATTAAGTGTTAAGGGCTTTCCACAGGATATCTTTAAGAGTTGTAATTCCCAGTCCGGTGATTGATGAAATGAATACCCTCTGCAGATCAGGAAGATCCTTTCTTACTTCATCCATCAGCTCCTCATCAAGCAGGTCTGATTTTGAAATCGCAAGCACTCGTTTCTTATCGAGTAGTTCCGGGTTGTACATCCTGAGCTCTCTGACAAGTACTTCATACTCTTCCCTTATATTTTTACTATCGGCAGGAACCATGAACAGAAGAATTGAGTTGCGCTCAATATGTCTTAAAAACCTGATACCCAGCCCTTTCCCTTCATGGGCTCCCTCAATAATCCCCGGGATATCAGCCATCACGAAAGATTTACCTTCCCTGTAGCTGACGATACCGAGATTAGGTGTAAGTGTTGTAAAAGGATAATCCGCGATTTTCGGTTTTGCTGCTGACACCACTGAAAGGAGTGTTGATTTGCCTGCATTGGGGAAACCTACAAGTCCGACATCAGCAAGAATTTTCAGTTCCAATATGTAATAGCCTTCAATTCCCTGCTCACCCGGCTGGGCATAACGTGGAGTCTGGTTTGTCGAGGATTTAAAATTCGTATTCCCGAGTCCACCCCTTCCTCCTTTTGCCAGAATTTTTTCTTCGCCATTTATGGTTATCTCAAAAATGACCTGATCCGTATCAGCTGTTTTCGCCACAGTACCAAGCGGAACCTCAATAATGACATCCTTGCCATCAGCGCCTGTAGATTGTTGCTTGCTTCCCCTTTCCCCGTTCTCTGCAAAAATATGGCGTTCATATCTCAAATGAAGCAATGTCCACATCTGGTCGTTTCCCCTCACGATAATATGTCCGCCTCTTCCGCCATTGCCTCCGTCAGGGCCGCCTTTCGGGATAAACTTCTCCCTGCGAAGGTGTGCCGATCCGGCGCCTCCTTTACCTGAACGGCAGAAGATCTTTATATAGTCAACAAAATTGGAACCAGACATTATATCAGTTCTTTCATATGTTTCGAGAGCCTTTTGAATATATCATCAATGCTTCCCATGCCATTGACCGGCTGGTAGATACCTCTCTCACGGCAGTAAGTAATTATAGGCTCGGTTTTCTCCTTGTAAACCTCAATTCTGTTTTCGATCACTTTAGGATCTTTATCATCCGGCCGGCCTGATTGATCGGCTCTTAATACCAGACGTTTTACTAGTTCATCGTGGTCCACTTCAAGAACGAGCATGCTGTCAATTTTCATTTTTCTTTTATTCAGCATTTTCTCGAGTTCAACAGTCTGTGCCACAGTGCGCGGAAATCCATCGAAAAGGAATCCGGCGCTTCCTTTTGTTGAATCGATTTTTTTGGCTATCAGTTCAATTACTACTTCATCCGGCACCAGTTCACCTTTCGACATTATTGAACTCATTTTCTTTCCAAGTTCAGTTCCTGCAGCTATCTCAGCACGAAGCATATCGCCTGTCGAAAGATGCTTAAGATTGAATTTCTCAGCCAGTCTTACTGACTGTGTCCCTTTTCCAGATCCGGGAGGACCAAAAATCAGAAAATTTACCATAGCATTAAATTAAGCTTGAATTATTTAACAAGTGTATAAATAGATGGCAGATTACGTCCATAGCCATTATAATCAAGGCCATAACCTACGACAAAATTGTTAGGGATCTCAAATCCGACATAATTTACCGGTATGTCCAGTTTATATGCAGTCGGTTTAAGAAGCATTGTGGCAATTTTGATCTCAGCGACATTCCTGATAACAAGCTCATTTACAATACGCTCCAATGTTGCTCCAGTGTCAACAATATCTTCCACCACAATGACTTTCTTATTCACCATGTCTTCATTCCATCCTATAAGCTCTTTAATGGATCCTGTTGAACTTGTACCCTGGTAGGAAGCAAGCTTCACAAATGTTATTCTGGCATTCAGTTCTGTTTTTCTGAAAAGGTCGGCTGCAAACATAAATGCCCCGTTGAGTATCCCAACAAAGATAACTTCGCTGCCGGTGAAGTCCCGGTTGATCTGTAAGGCAATCTCATCAATTCTTTTCCGAATTGCCTGTTCAGAGATAAGCTCCCTGAACTTCTTATCAAGAATTCTTACTTCGTTCATAAAGATGATTATTGAATATCCAGCCGCAGCGAAAATATGAAAATAATAGCTTATTTTTGTCCTTATCAGGAAGTTAAATTTAAATAAATAGTATGAAACCTCTGGTAAGCCTCATAATGGGAAGCGCATCTGACCTGCCTGTAATGGAGTCAGCAGCCCGGATACTAAACGATCTTAAAATACCTTTCGAGATGAATGCGCTTTCGGCTCACAGGACCCCTGAAGAGGTGGAGAAATTTGCCAGGGGTGCTGCAGGACAGGGCATTAAAGTTATTATTGCAGGAGCAGGAATGGCTGCTCATCTCCCGGGGGTGATTGCATCATTTACTTATCTCCCGGTTATCGGTATTCCTGTAAACACCTCCCTGGAAGGACTCGATTCAATGCTTTCCATCATACAGATGCCTCCCGGAATTCCGGTTGCTGCAGTTGGTATAAATGCAGCCCAGAATGCAGGTGTACTTGCAGCACAGATAATCGGAACCGGTGACGAAAAAGTAATGAAAGAGGTAATTAAGTACAGGGAAAGTCTGAAAAAGAAGATTGTTGAGGCAAACGAAGAACTGAAGAAGGTTAAATTCAAATACAAAACCAACTAAAAACCCCCCTGCCCCCCTGAAGGGGGGTTGAAACCCAAGAAAGATTTTATGTATGTATCAGTTGGGTTTATAGCCCCCCTTCAGGGGGGGTGGGGGGTCAAAAATCGAGAAGAAAATTCTGAATCAATCCATTATCGGTTTGGTTTTTTTTGTATCTTTATTGTTTATACCTGAAACATTTTGTACTCGCTGCACAAAATAACTGTTTCGGTTTTATTTGTTTTTCTGTCATCAGTTGCCTCCGGAGGTGATACTTACATTATTCCGGCCGGAGCTGCCGGATCAGGAATGGCCTCCGTTTGCATCATGAAGGACGGATTCTGGTCCTTTTTCCATAACCAGGCGCTTCTGTCAGAAAACAGGTCGCTTTCAGCCGGGATCAACTACGAGAACAGGTTTAATATCAGCGAACTGGGAACCAGAACTGCAGGAATTGTCATTCCTGCCGGAGGTACATCCCTCGGTATTGTTTATTCCCATTTCGGTTATAATAATTTCAGAAGGGTAACGGGCGGATTAAGCTGCGGTATGGATTTGTCAGAAAATATTGCTGCGGGATTGCAGGTAGATTACTTCTCAGAGAAAACATCCGGGGAATATAAGAACAGGCAATCGATAACATTCGAGGCCGGCTTGCTGATCCATCCAAAGGAGAATATCAGCATTGGAATTCATATTTTCAATCCTGTACCCAATTCCCTGAGAAAAACCTTCCTGCCGACAGTACTGCGGACAGGTGCCGGAATAGAGCTGAGCAGTGTTTTGTTTGCAGGGGCAGAGGCTGAAATAAGCTCAGGAAAAAAGCTGATACTAAGAACCGGTTTCGAGTATGAAGCATTTAAAAAATTCCGGCTTCGCGGTGGGTTCAGTACCGAAAATACTTCGTTCTGCTTCGGACTCGGGTACCTTATGAAATCCCTGCAGCTTGATCTTGGCTTCGCAACTCATGAAAAGCTTGGTGTTACTTCAAGTGCCTCTTTAGTATTTAAAATCCGTTAGATCAAAATAGAAAATAACCGCAAAGCACACAAAGAAGAGCAAAGGACGCAAAGAGAAACAATAACAATTTAAATATCAATATTATGACTGAGAATGAAATATCAACTGAAATTATAGGAAGTGCAATTGATGTACATCAGTCACTTGGTCCAGGTTTATTAGAAAGTGCTTATAAAGAATGTCTTTATTATAGATTGATGAAAAAAGGATTTTTTGTTGAAAAAGAGAAACCAATGCCTCTGGTATTTGAAGAGGTCAAACTTGAATGTGGATATCGGATTGATTTATTAGTAGAAAGAAAAGTTGTGATTGAAATAAAAAGTGTTGAAGCATTAAATGATGTTCATTTTGCTCAGACATTAACTTACATGAAATTAGGGGATTATAAGCTTGGATTGCTTATAAATTTTAATGTTTCGCTCCTGAAAAATGGTATAAAACGCATAGTAAACAAGATTTGAATCCAGATATCAAGCAGAATGAAAAACTATAAAACGTCAGTAAACCTCTTTGCGCACTTCGCGCAAACCTTTGCGTGCTTTGCGGTTTATTCTTTTTCTACTCATTTAAAGAAACCTGCCTTTCTTTTAACCGTTTTAATTCTTACAAGAACTATTTATTGCCAGGATTCAAAAATTTCCGAAGTTATAATCACTATCGCCGAGGAGCTTGCTGATGATGAATCGGATACGGAAGTAGCAGCCTTATTTATTGAACAACTGCATGAACTTTCTGATAATCCTGCAAATATCAATTCCGGAGACGAGGCTGAAATATCACGGATCTTTTTTCTATCCGATTTTCAGATAAAAGCTATTATAGACCATACCAGAGAATCCGGCAATATTGTTTCAGTTTATGAAATAGCCTCTCTCCCCGGATTTGACAGACATACAACAGAAATGATGGTTCCTTTTATATCCCTGGACTATAAAGAAAACAATATCTCCGGAAAACTAAAGCTCAGAAATAACATAATCACAAATCTTAATATTAAACCAGGGGAAAGTGATTCACTCGCCCCCGGCTCTCCCTGGAAAATGCTGTCAAAATACAGGGTTATTTCCGGACCATTTTCCGGGGGAGTAACTATTGAGAAAGATGCTGGCGAAAAATTCCTGTCCCCCTTCCCGGATTTTTTTTCTTCACACCTGGTTTACACCGGCAAGGGAATTATGCGGAAAATAATCATTGGCGATTATTCCGCCCGATTCGGACAGAGTACCAATATAAATACCATGATGCGTACAGGTCTTTCCTTAACTGCGTCAGGCTACATGACCGGAAGAGATGAGATAAGGCCGTACACATCAAGTGATGAGAATAACTTTCTGAGGGGAGCTGCAGCAGAATTCTCAATAAAAAAGCTAGGGTTTTCGCTGTTATATTCCTGTAATAAAATTGATGCGACAATTGGTTCCTCATCGGATTCTACAAAACTGTTCGTGGAAAGTTTTTACAGAACCGGATTGCATAATTCCACATCTCTTATCCTGAAAAAAGATGCGGTCTTCGAAACATTTTACGGGATCAATATTAATTACGATATCTCATCTGTCAGGATTGGAGTGACCTGGTCAGAAAGCAGGTTTTCGCTTCCGGTAAAATTAAGAAGCAACAATCCCGAAGATCTTTACGGATTTGATGGGATGACTAACGGAGTCTGGTCCGTTTATTACAACAGCCTTATTAGAAGAATGTTACTTTATGGAGAATTATCAGGGGATCATACCCTGAACCTTGCGATGGTACAGGGTATTACATTCAGACCATCAGACAGGCTGTCAATTAATTTCTTATACAGAAACTATTCGCCGGAATTCACCAGCTTTCATGCCAGAAGCCCCGGAAGCGGCTCCTCAACTGGAAATGAATATGGCATCCTGGGAAATTTCACATTTGAAGCTGCAAGACATCTGTTCATAAGTGCCGGTTGTGATATTGCCTGTTTTCCGTGGCTGAAGTACCGTTGCAGCTATCCATCATTGCAAAAGAAACAGGAGATCAGGGTAAAATATATTCCTGTTGAAAATTTCAGCATTGAAGCATCATATAATTACAGGTTTTCAATGTCCGATATGGAGAATGAACAGGGCATTGCCGGAATTTCAGAACTGAAAACCAGGACGTTTAAAGGTATTATAAAATATTCTCCTGTCGAAAACATTACACTTGCAACACGCATTGATTACAAGCTTGCTGATGAATCTGGCAGCGAAGGCATGCTCATGTTACAGGATATTAAATACAGGTTCAGACAGGTCCCGGTCACAATATGGTTCAGGCATTGTATTTTTAATACAGATGACTGGTACTCCCGGCTTTATACCTATGAAAATGATCTGCTTTACGGCTTCAGCATACCTGCGCTATCCGGAAAAGGGACCCGCATTTACCTGATGGCAGAATGGGAGATCGGCGATATTGCTGAGATCCGGATCAAATATGGCCTTACATCATTGATTGAAGACGATTTTATTACACAGGAAAAGGATGAATTAAGGATGCAGTTCCGGTTATGGTTCTAGGATTTCTCCTTAAACCTTTTCTTTGCTATTTTAAAATATCCGGGATCATTTTCATATCCTATAAAGCCCCTGTTAAGATCTATGCAGGCAAGTCCGGTACTGCCGGTTCCCATGAAAGGGTCAAGCACCAGATGGTTTTCAAAAGTAATAAGTTTTGTCAGGTGGAGCATAAGATCCACCGGCTTTATAGTCGGATGGTAATTATACTCTTCAGTATGCTGACGGACTTTAGGAACAAGAAAGAACTTATCGTAACCATCTCCAAACTCATCTGTGCGCAGAATATTTGATGTTACCCTCCCGCCCGGGTGGGGATTATGCCCTACCTTTTTTTCACCTCTGGCATATGGGATTCGTGTTGCGTCAATATTAAGTGCGCCAGTTCCGAATTTAATAACATTCTGAGCAACAGTAAGCTTCGTTTCCATTGGTTTCTGAACCATAATTATCGGTTCATAAGCCGGCTTGATACCCAGTCCTGCCCCTTTATATTTTTTACCTGATCCTGAAACCGGTTCATATTTAAGTTTTTCCCCTTGGTTTTTATAGCTGTCAGCACCACCTTTCTTATACCCCTGCACATAAGAGTATTTGCCGATGACTTTACTTTCGATGCCCGATTCTGCATCAATTTCCAGTGCTACGTTCCTGCTTTTAGGCATTCCATTGAGGAAGGCCCAGAATAAAATATCCTTTATGATAAATCCGGTATCTTCAATATCGGCCATCAGGCGATGGAGCAGCCTGACAGATGAAAAGACCAGGACAAATGAACCGGGCTTGAGTACCCGCAGGCAATCTGCCCAAATCTTCCTGTCAGGGAGTGCCTTGTCCCAGCGGTTATTCTGAAATGATATGCCATACGGAGGATCCGTGATAACTGCATCAACCGAACTGCTTTCAATCTCTTCCAATCCGGAACAATCTTTAAGATATATCTTAAATTTATTTTTCATTGCTTCTCCCGGGGCGGATTTTTGCCTGGTAAAGGCAGATTATTTATCCTCAGGTGTTTTAATGTCGCGTATATTGAGCTGCAGATTCTTATTGCCCCTGAACTCGTTCATTTCCACTGAATAACAGATATCAAATGGATTGCCTCTTCTTATATATTCAAAATGGTTAGCCTGTCCAAATGCAATGGCAGGCAGGGTTTTTGTCCCGGTTGATTCCTGGCACAGGTCAAGTTTAAGATGCTCGCCATTGGCTCCGACCATTCGTCCTGTTCCGCTGTCAAAAACGCTTTTTGACATAAATATCGGCGACATATTCTCGGGACCAAACGGCTGGAACTGGTTCATTACCCTGAAGAACTCTTCGTTGATCTCTGAAAATGAGAGCTCTGTATCAATCAGAACTCTTGGCAGCATCTGGTCCTCAGTAATGGTGCTTTTAACGTATTGTTCAAATCTTTCAATGAAAGGCTTGATATTCTCTTTCTTAAGCGTGAGCCCGGCTGCAAACATGTGTCCTCCGAAACTTTCCAGCAGGTCACTGCATGACTCTATAGCCTGGTAGAGATCATAGCCCTGTACTGATCTTGCTGAACCTGTAGCAAAGCCATTTGATTCTGTCAGGATCACTGTTGGCCGGTAATATGTCTCGATAAGCCGGGAAGCCACTATGCCAATTACGCCCTTTTTCCATGACGGATTGAAGAGTACTGTTGTTTTGGCGTTGGTATTCCGCTGGTCCTCGGATATCATCCTCATAGCTTCGGAGGTGATCACCCTGTCGATGCTTCTCCGTTCATTATTGTAATTATTGATCTCCTTGCTGATCCCCGTTGCCAGTTTTGTATCATTGGCAATAAGAAGTTCGACAGCTCTGCCTCCTGTCTCCATTCTTCCGGCAGCATTTATCCTGGGGCCGATCTTGAAAACAACATCTTCAATAGTCAAAGCCCTGCATACTTCAGCTTCCCTTAATATTTCCTTCAGACCCATTCGCGGAGATTCATTCAGCTGCTTAAGTCCGAAATAAGCCAGCACTCTGTTCTCTCCCGTTATCGGGACAATGTCGGAGGCAATACTTACAGCAACCAGATCAAGGTATTGTGCTATAGTACTGAAGGGCATTCCATGGATTCTTGAATATGCATGTATCAGCTTGAATCCTACTCCGCACCCTGAAAGTTCTTTATAAGGATAATTGCAGCCAGGTTGTTTCGGGTCAAGGACAGCAAGCGCTTCAGGAATTTTATCACCCGGATAATGATGGTCGCAGACGATTACCTCGAGCCCTTTATTTTTTGCATACAGTATCTTTTCGACTGCCTTGATACCGCAATCGAGAGTGATGATCACCTTGCAGTTATTCTGTGCCGCATAATCAATCCCCAGGAATGAAACTCCATAACCCTCTTTGTACCTGTCGGGTATATAGTATTCAACATTCGAATATTGTTCCTTAAGAAATGAATAGACAAGTGCAACTGCTGTTGTTCCGTCGACGTCATAATCGCCATAAACAAGAATTTTTTCATTTTTCTTAATAGCTGTTGAGAGACGATCGACAGCGATATTCATACCTTTCATCATAAAAGGATCATGAAGATAATCCAGGCTTGGATTAAAGAATGCATGAGCTTCTTCGGAAGAAGTGATAGATCTCTGTACCATCAGGTTTGCCAGTGATTCAGAGACACCAAGAACACCCGCAAGCTGTTTTACAACCACATTGTCCCCTCGCTCTTTTATGATCCATTTCTTTTCCATCAGCTTCGCATATTTGTCCAGTCCAGATCAAAGACCTCTCTGAGCTTTCCTCTGACAATGGTCTTTACATCATTTATATCCTGCTTCTTGCCAATCTCTTTTTCCAGCGAGGTTACTCCTTTGTCAGTAAATCCGCATGGATTAATGTAGTTGAAATATATAAGGTCAGTGTTAACGTTAAATGCAAATCCGTGCATCGTTACGTACCTGCTGGCCTTAACGCCTATAGCACATATTTTTCTTGCCTTTCCTTTTACTTCAGGCTCAAGCCATACACCTGTGCCTCCTTCCAACCTGGATCCTGTGAGACCGAATTCGCCAATAGTATTAATAACAGCTTCTTCCAGGCGGAAAATATATTCCTTCAATCCTATCTTCATTACCTCCAGATCGAAAATAGGGTATCCGACTATCTGTCCGGGACCATGATAAGTTATATCTCCTCCCCTGTCGATCCTGAAAAACTGTGCATCCTTTGCCCTTAGCTGGATATAGTCGATCAGGAGATTATTTTCAGAACCGCTTTTGCCAAGAGTATATACGTGAGGATGTTCGACAAAGATCAGGGTGCCGGATTTGCATGAACTGGCTTCGTTTCCCTTCTCTTTTTTACCGATTATAAGCTCTTTGAAGATTGTTGCCTGATAATCCCAGGCTTCCTTATAATCCATTAATCCAATATCCTCATATTTAACACTATAGCTCAATCAGGATTCCCCATTTCAGTTGCTGCAATATAATCATAATTATCCAGCCTTTATATGTTTCTCAGCATGAAAAGAGGATCGTACGAGCGGACTGCTTTCAACAAATTCAAATCCTTTATTCAAAGCCAGTTCCCTGTATTCTTCAAATTTCAGCGGGGTAATATATTCAACTACTTCCATGTGCTCCATGCTGGGTTTCAGGTATTGTCCAAGAGTTAATATTCTGCATCCTGCATTTACAAGATCATCCATGGTTTCATGTACTTCCTTCTCAGTCTCTCCAAGTCCGAGCATAAAACCCGACTTTGAAATTTTTCCCTTATCAGTTATGTATTTTATAACGGCAAGACTCCTGTCATATTTTGCTTTTGTCCTGATCAGGGGTGTGAGCCTTTTTACAGTTTCAATATTGTGAGATATTACGTCCGGAGAGGCATCAATAATTTTCCGGATATTAACAGGTTTTCCGTCAAAATCAGGGATAAGCGCTTCTATTGTTAATCCGGGATTTGTTTTTTTTATTGTCGCAATTGTATTTGCCCAGAAGAAGGCGCCACTGTCCTTAAGATCATCACGGTCCACAGAAGTAATCACGCAATGTTTAATCCCCAGTCGCTTTATTGACTCCGCAAGCCTCTGAGGCTCATCAGGATCAGGCGGCAAAGGCTTACCTGTTCTTGTATTGCAGAATTTACAGGCGCGCGTGCATATATCACCAAGGATCATAAAAGTTGCTGTCCCGGCATTCCAGCACTCACCTATGTTGGGGCAGTTCCCGCTGGTACAGATTGTATGGAGCCTGTTGCTTTCAACGAGCCTTTTCACCCGGGAATAATTCTCCCCGCTTGCTCGCTGCATTTTAAGCCATTCCGGTAATCTCCTGCCCTTGTACATCTTGAGTTTCTAAAGTATGTAAATGTACAAAAACTCCGCGGACCTCCATGTCTTTACTTACATGTACTCATCCCCCTGATCCCTTTTTTCTTTCTTATATGCCTCATCCCCCTGACCCCCTTCTCCCAAGAGAGAAGGGGGGAATTATTTGTCATACAGTTACTTAGCCCCCTCCCTCCTGGGGGAGGGGGTCGGGGGGAGAGGTCAGGGACAGCGGAGAGGAGGAATCCTAAACGTAGCGAAAGAAGGGGGTGAGTACGTGAAATCCCTGGAAATACACAGAGAACTACAGAGTATAAAAAACGTTATATTTGTTAGATCCGAAAAATAAATTCTTAAAAATATATTCTATGGCAACTGATGAATTAAAAATAAGCCGCAACTACCAGACGGTTATCGGTGATTTTCCGAAAGTTGGAATTCGCCCGGTTATTGATGGCCGCGAACGGGGTGTGAGAGAATCCCTTGAAAAGCAAACCATGAATATGGCCAGAAGCGCAGCTTCACTGATTTCAAAAAACCTGAAATACCCGAACGGCAAAGCTGTTGAATGTGTGATTGCCGACACCACGATCGGCGGTGTCGCTGAAGCGGCATCCTGCGCTGAGAAATTTAAAAAATCCGGCGTTGGAGTCAGCCTGACTGTAACACCTTGCTGGTGCTATGGAAGTGAGACTATAGACATGAATAATATCGTTCCTAAAGCTATCTGGGGTTTTAACGGCACTGAACGTCCGGGGGCAGTCTATCTTGCAGCTGCCCTGGCAGGACATGCAATGAAAGGATTGCCGGCATTCGGCATTTACGGACATGATGTGCAGGATGCAGGTGACCAGACCATACCTGATGATGTAAGCGAAAAGATACTTAGGTTTGTAAAGGCAGGCCTGGCTGTGTCATTTATGAAAGGTAAATCATATTTGTCTATGGGTTCTGTTTCGATGGGTATTGCCGGTTCTATCGTCAGGGAAGATTTTTTCCAGGAATATCTCGGGATGAGAAATGAGTATATCGATATGAGCGAATTTAACCGCCGTCTGTATGAAGGAATATATGATAAGGATGAATTTAAGAAAGCTCTCGCATGGACAAAGAAATATTGTAAAGAGGGAAAAGACCTCAATCCAAAGCCAAAATCGCGGGCGAGGAAGGATGAAGAGTGGGAGATCGTCGTTAAGATGACTATGATCGCCCGGGACCTCATGGTGGGAAATCAGAAGCTTAAAAAACTCGGTTTTGGTGAGGAATCGAACGGGCATAATGCAATACTGGCAGGATTCCAGGGACAGAGGCAATGGACTGATCACATGCCGAATGGCGATTTTCTTGAAGCAATACTCTGTTCTTCCTTCGACTGGAACGGTATCAGGCCTCCTTATCTTGTTGCCACTGAGAACGATGCAATGAACGGGACTCCGATGCTTTTCGGATATCTTCTTACAAACACTGCCCAGATGTTCTCAGATATCCGCACTTACTGGAGCCCGTCAGCAATGAAACGGGTAACAGGTATCAAACCTTCAGGACTGGCAGCAAACGGGATAATTCATCTTATTAATTCAGGAGCCTCAGCACTTGATTTTTCAGGAAGAGAAACCAGTAAAGGTGAATCATGCATAAAACCTTTCTGGGAAATCACAGGAAAGGATGCTGCCGAATGCCTGAAATCAACACAGTGGGAACCAGCAAATACAGGATATTTCAGGGGAGGAGGATACTCATCTCAATTCAACACAAAAGGTGTTATGCCGCTGACAATATCAAGAATAAACCTGGTGAAAGGACTCGGTCCTGTGCTGCAGCTGGCTGAAGGCTGGACAGTTGAACTCCCGTCAAAGGTTCATAAGACACTGACTGACAGAACAGATCCTACCTGGCCTACAACCTGGTTCACACCCAGGTTAACAGGCAAAGATCCTTTCACTGACGTTTACTCTGTTATGGCAAACTGGGGCGCAAACCATTCTGCATCAAGCTACGGTCATATAGGAGCCGACCTGATAACAATGGCATCGCTTCTCAGAATACCGGTATGCATGCATAATGTTCCTGAGGATAAGATATACCGTCCAAGTTCATGGAATGCCTTCGGAATGGATAAGGAAGGAGCGGACTACAGGGCATGTCAGAGCTATGGACCTCTTTACAAATAATGACTCTATGGAGAACACTGAGGAAATCCCAAAAATAGAGTTAGAACTAGATACCCTTAAAGATCTGGACAGAACGCGAAAATGGACAATGTTCTTAGCTATTCTCGGATTTATTGGCATCGGTGTTTTTTTGATTGTCGGCCTGTTCACTGGTGTATTTCTTTCTTTCTTTAATAAAGGTGATACAGCAACCAGCTATCCGGGATGGCTTGTATTTATTATAATTATTACCACATCCATTCTTTATTTTTTCCCGATGCTTTTTATTTTCCGTTTCTCAAAATTCATATCGGGTGTCATTAAGACCCGCGACAAGGAGGAGATTAAAAAAGCTTTCAAGAATCTGAGATCTTATTTTACATATACTGGCATTCTGATCATCGCAGTGCTTGTGATATATGTTATTGCCTTCCTTATTATGGGATCATCGGTGACATTTTTAAAATGAACCGAAGTGAGCTCAAAAGGTGATATCATAATTGTCTTTGACTGTGGCGCAACCAATGTAAGGGTGATAGCCATGAACAGCATGGGCATTATTAAAGCCTCAGAATCAATTCCTAACAACACTAAGCCTGATCCTTATTATCCGAATTACAGGATCTGGGATGTGGATGAGATATGGCAGAAGATGTGCAAGGCTTCTAAAAAGGTTGTCAGAAAAATTAATCCGGTCGATATTGCCGGTGCTACAGTTACAACATTTGGAGTCGATGGAACTCTGTTTGATAAGTCAGGCAAAATGCTTTACCCTGTAATATCATGGCAGTGCGAAAGGACTGTCCAGGTAATGAATGATATAGAAAAATATATTCCCCTTGCCGATCTTTATAAAGAGTGCGGTGTCCTTCCTTTTACTTTCAATACGATAAACAAGCTGATCTGGTTTGCCGAACACAAGCCTGAGCTGGCAGAAAAATGTCACAGGTTTCTTTTTATGCCCTCAATTTTTTCATACCTCCTTACTGGTGAAATGGCAAACGATACAACTATGGCAGGAACATCAATGATGACCAGTCTTTCTGCCAGAACATTCTCTGAAAACATTCTTAGCCGTATCGGATTCCCGGCAGACAGGTTTGGCACCATCGTTGAAGCTGGCGCTATAACTGGCAGTGTCAGTTCACTGGCATCCTCTCAAACAGGCATACCCCGGGGTATTCCTGTAGTTGCTACCGGACATGATACTCAGTTCGCTATTTTTGGTTCCGGAGCAGAAATAAATCAGCCGGTCCTCAGCTCCGGCACATGGGAAATTCTTATGGTCCGTTCGGAAGGGTTCAGGTCAGGGAAAGAACAACTTGACATGGCTATTACCACTGAACTTGATTCTCGTCCTGGACTGTATAATATTGGTAATCAATGGATTGCTTCCGGAGTCCTGGAATGGGCAAGAAGGAATCTTTATAGTGATATTAAGAACAATGCATATGAAGCAATGATTTCCGGAGCGGAAAAAATTCCTGCCGGTTGTAACGGAGTGAGAGTGGTGCCTAAATTCTATGAGGAACTGAAGGGTAAGCCCGCAGGACAGATACTTGGGTTGACCATGGAATCAACCCGTGACGAGATATACAGGGCGATGCTTGAGGCTCTTTCAGAGAGGCTGGCAGAAGGAAAGAGCTCATTGGAAAAAGCCGGAGGATTTAAAACAGAAAGCATCCTATGTGTAGGAGGAGGATCGAAGAACAGGCTGTGGAACAGGCTGAGAGCTGATTATACCGGAGTGCCGGTCAAGGTTATTGATCAGAAGGAAACGACCGTCCTTGGAGCATCGCTGTTTGTTCAGGCTGCCTGCGGAAATGCTTCTTCTCCAGAAGAGGCAAGAGAAAAAATTGATTATAAAACAGAAATAATTGAACCCCATTTAACCCCCCATGCCCCCCTAAAGGGGGGTTAAGACCCAAAACTGGTTATTAGTAAGCATCGAATAGGTTTTAACCCCCCTTCAGGGGGGTGCCGCGCAGCGGCGGGGGGTAATAAAACAGAGGCAAATAAATAGAATAATGTTTACAACACCATATAATTCAATCAATTATGGAAATAGCCTACTTCAACGGATCTTTCCTCTCCAGAGACCAGATACACATCAGCCCTGATGACCGCGGTTTTCTTTTTGCCGATGGTGTCTACGAGGTCGCACGATGGTATGAGGGATTCATCTACGACATGGAAGGTCACATGGCAAGGCTTATGAGAAGCCTGAAAGAGGTACGTATTGAGTGGGATGATGCAGATTCATTTCCTGCTGTTGCCATGGAGCTTATTGTGCGAAACAACCTGAATGACAAACCCTCCCTGATCTATCTCCAGGTAACGAGGGGGGCCGCAAAACGAAGTCATGCCTTTCCATCGCCCCCCATTCCTCCGACTGTTTATGCTTTCGCGCGGGGATTCAATCCTGAAAAAGAGATGATTTCTTCCGGTATTAATGTTATACTCCATGAAGATACAAGATGGAGCAGGTGCGATATTAAATCGGTATCCCTCCTGCCTAATATCCTGAGCTTTCAGGAAGCCAGGGATTCCGGATCTTTTGAATGCATTTTTGTCAGGGATGGAATGATCACAGAATGTGCTCATTCCAATGTTTTCTTTGTACTTGATGGAATTCTGAACACTCACCCTCTTTCTGAAAAGGTACTGGCAGGGATAACCAGGAAAAACATACTCCGCCTGGCCAGGGAATCAGGTATAACTATCAGTGAAACAGCCCTTCCCGCGAGCAGTCTGGGTGATATTTCCGAAGCATTCGTTACAAATACCTCGTTTGAAATTGCTCCGGTCATTTCAATTGATGGTAAAATAGTGGGTAAAGGGAAACCCGGCCCTGTGACCAGACTCCTGCGCGAAAAATTTGATGCCGAGATACTGGCTCTGAAAGGCTGATACCTTAAGCATGAATTTTTCTATATTTGCACAAATTTCTAATCTGTATGAATATTCAGGAACTTAGTGAACAGGAACAGATACGAAGGAAATCCCTTGAGGATCTGAGGAACCTGGGCATAAATCCCTATCCTGCTGCCGAGTATAAAACCAATGTTTTTGCACAGGATATACTGGATAATTTCTCTCAGGAGAAAAATAATTTCCAGGACGTCTGTCTTGCTGGACGGATCATGAGCAGAAGGATCATGGGCAACGCATCATTTGCTGAGCTGATGGATTCCTCGGGCAGGGTGCAGATCTATCTCCGCCGAGATGACATTTGTCCCGGGGAAGATAAAACAATGTACAATACAGTTTTTAAGCATCTTCTCGATATTGGCGATATTATAGGCGTCAAAGGTCATGTCTTCAAAACACAGATGGGTGAAACAACCGTACACGTCAGGGAGTTCACAATACTCTGTAAATCAATACATCCACTTCCTATAGTGAAAGAAAAGGACGGCAAAATGTATGATGCGGTCACTGATCATGAGATGCGCTATCGTCAGCGCTATATTGATCTTATAGTTAATCCCCGGGTACGGGATGTTTTCCGTAAAAGGACACAAATCGTTCAATCGATGCGTGAGCTCTTCAACTCAAGAGGCTACCTTGAAGTGGAAACTCCTATTCTTCAGCCGATACCGGGAGGAGCTACGGCCAGGCCGTTCATCACTCATCATAATACACTGGATATACCTCTTTACCTGAGGATCGCCAATGAACTTTATCTGAAACGCCTGATTGTCGGAGGATATGAAGGTGTCTATGAGTTCTCAAAGGATTTCCGGAATGAAGGAATGGACCGCACGCATAATCCGGAGTTCACGGTGATGGAGATCTATATAGCATACAAGGATTATAACTGGATGATGACCTTTACAGAAGAGATCATTAAAAAAGCTGTTCTTGATCTTCACGGAAAAACTGAAATTACTTACGGCGAGAAAGTGATCAATCTCAATCCTCCCTATAAACGGATAAGCATGTTAGATTCTATAAGGGAGAATACCGGTGTTGATATAATGGGCATGGATGAGGCAGGATTAAGAAAAGTATGCGAAAGATTTGAGATTGAACATGATCCGACGATGGGTAAAGGAAAGCTTATTGATTCAATATTCAAGGAGAAATGTGAATTCACTCTTGTCCAGCCTACCTTTATTATAGATTACCCTGCCGAAACCTCTCCTCTTACCAAAATGCACAGGACCAAACCAGGTCTCACTGAAAGGTTCGAACTTTTCATTAACTGCAAGGAGATAGCAAATGCATATTCAGAGCTGAATGATCCCATAGATCAGATGGAACGCTTCCAGGATCAGCTGAGGCTCTCTGAAAAAGGTGATGATGAAGCAATGTTCATTGATCTTGATTTTGTAAAAGCGCTCGAAGTTGGAATGCCGCCGACATCAGGAATGGGTATGGGTATTGACCGTCTTACTATGCTTTTGACAGATCAGCCTTCAATACAGGATGTCCTCCTGTTCCCGCAGATGAAGTCAATAATTCAGAAGGCGGTTCTTGAAAGTCAGAAGGAAGAATATCTTGGTCTTGGGATACCTGAAGAGTGGATTGATCCGCTCAAAAAACTTGGCTACACCACTGTTTCAAAGCTTAAAGAGGTTGAGAAAGCAGGTAAACTGGCAAACGATCTCAACGGTTATAACAAGAAAAACAAGCTGGGGCTTACCGGATTGAGTCCTGAGGCGGTTGGGAAATGGTTGAAATAAAGGTACGACGGTACGACGATACGATGGTGCCAGGAAAATAAAGCAATATATCAGGTTTCTGATTTTGGGAGACGGAGGTTCCCGAACCATGTCATCAGTTTCTTCAGGAGGTTAAAATATAGTGCCAGGTAGAGAAGTGCTGATACCAGCCATATCACCAGCATATTAAACCAGTAAGTATCGATCCTGGTTTCACCAATCAATTTATTTGGAGCATAAAAATGAGCGCGGCCGTACTTTGATGCTGCCTTCATATACCCCGGTTCATATTTCTGAATATATTTTTCGGGAGTCCTGATTATTTTCTCAGGATTATCAATATCGAGCACCACAAGTTTCAGTCGTTTGTTTTCATTTTCTTCACGGAAAGCTATCAATCCAACTTCACCAAGAGCCTTTTTCAATGAATCATTTATATGGTCCTTAACTGAATTTGCCTTTTTGAAGCTATCCATAAAATACTTCCTGAGGGAATTGAGGTATGCTGCTGCTTCTTTATTAACATTCTGATTGAATTTTTCTGCATTCAGCGAGTCTTTCCAGGACCCGGGTTCAGTCCGGGTCAGTTTTGCCAGTTCATCAATATGGTGGTTTAATCTCGTAAAACTATCTCCTGCAAGCTCTTTAGAATCTGCACTGTCGCTGTAGGTCCTGCAGATCCAAAGATCTTTATTCAGCTTGTCATTAATAAGGAATGCTCCGTAATAATAATTCTGGCTCGCATCCATATTATATCTAAAGGTTTGTTTTTCAAATTTGTTGTTTCTGAATTGTTCAACCGCAAGAGCTTCAAACGACCAGCGGGCTGTCATCATATCTCCAATTACCGGTACATATTCCTTTGAAGATCTGCTGCTTAGATGAAGCTGGTCAAATTTCACAAGCACTCCGCTGAATAAAAGCTGGGGTATGACAATAAAAGGTATAAGGATATATATTGTAACCACTGAATTAAATGCTGAAGAGATATTCAGTCCAAGAATGTTTGCAGAACATGAGGTTGTAAAGAGGACGAGCCAGAAGCTGAGAGTCATCCCTTTGATCCCCAGGATCAGATTGCCGATAAGGACAAATGATATGGTCTGGAATGCGGATACCAGGAATAATATCATCACCTTGGAGTTCAGATAGCTGAACCAGCTCAGGTGCAGGAATGATTCTCTTTTCAATATTTTGCGGTCCTTTACAATTTCTTCAGAGCTGATCATCAGTCCAAAGAAGAGAGAAGTAATAACACACATGAAAAGGTAAGCCGGCACATTGTCATTCTCGCTGAGCTTATAGGTCTCATTGGCGTACCTGGTAAAAAATGCAAGCAGGAATGCCAGCAGCGGGGGACCCAGGAGGCTTATAAAAATATACTGTTTATCGGCTGCTTTAGATAGAAAATCCCTGGTAAAAAATATTACTGATTGTTTAAAGAGGCCGGGTATGCTGAAATTATTTTCAGGAATTGCTTGTCTTTCATTGACTTTCCCCTGCGCTTTATTGTCAGACTTTTCCCGGAACTTCTCAGCCCATTCTTTGGGAGACACCTTTCTTATGCGGGTAGCTTTCCCATGTTCATTTACCACTTTTGCCTCGACTATCTGAAGTATCTGATCAGTATCAACATTCCCACATTTGACACATTGATCCTCATCAGGATTTGCATGTTTGCTCACAGTTTTAAAATAGACAATTGCTTCTGTCGGATTTCCGAAATAATCCTGGTAACCGCCTTTATCAATTATCATTATCTTATCAAACATCTTGTATATCTCCGAACCCGGCTGGTGGATATTTATAATCACCAGCTTTCCCTTATAAGTTTGTTCCTTAAGGAGATTCATAACGGCTTCCGAATCCACAGATGAGAGTCCCGAAGTAGGTTCATCGACAAAAAGGATTGTCGGTTCACGAAGGAGTTCAAGCGCTATGTTAACTCTTTTTCTCTGGCCTCCGCTGATGATCTTCTTAAGAGGATTCCCCACTTTCAGATCTTTGATCTCCTCAAGATCAAAATCTGTCAGGATCTTATTTACTGCCTCAACCAGTTTGTTTTCTGCCAGATTATTGAGGCACATTTTTGCATTATAATAAATGTTCTGGTATACAGTAAGCTCTTCTATCAACAGATCATCCTGGGGCACAAATCCTATTACCCCTTTAAGATTATCCTTCTCATTTTCATCATAAAGATCATACCCGTTTATCAGTACTTTCCCATCCTGCGGCTTCAATGTCCCATTGAGGATGCTCAATGTGGTGGATTTACCAACACCGCTTCCGCCCAGAATGCCTATCAGTTCTCCGCATTCACCGTGGAAATTAAGATCATGAATGCCATTATCGCTATTACCGAACCGGAAACTGACATCATTTGCATCAAGGGAGATCCTGCACTTATAAGAGGTTTCGGATATCCGGCTGCTGATTCCTGAATAATAGACGGTTCTTATACCTGCACCCCTTATTGACGAACCCCGGTCAAAAATATAGGTTTGTCCCGGAGAAATGTTCTGTCCGTTCAGGTAGAGATCTTCACCCCCTGCATACCGCATGATGTACGTATTTGTACTGGCAATATTCAGAAATGAAACAGACCCCTTGAGGTTCTCATTCAGCATATGTTTGATTTCCGTTTTTTCTGATTGTTTTGTGCCATCCATGATAAGGAGCTTGTTTTTCTCCTTTACATCATGAACATCGCTCATTATAAAGCACTTGATATTCTGATACTCCGCTGCCGGGATATTGAAGGCATCGGCAACAGTCTGGAGAAAATCAATCTCGTTCTCCGTTATCTCCTCTCCAAGCGATATGAAATCCAGCAGCTGAATAAGCACATAAATCTTCTGATTCTGCCGGAGCTCCTCATTTATCCTTTCACATATTTCCAGGATCCTCATTGCGTTGAGTGAAACATGCTTCCTGGCCTTTATAATGTCTTTGGTTATGCTTTCCGAATTATATATCCCAAGGTAGTCTTCAAACAATTTCATGTACCTTTCTGCCAGATCATTATTCAGGTGGCGTGAAAGGAAGGTTCTTACGATATTTTTCTCTCTGCTGGTGATGATTGTCTCTTCATGGATATCGCTTATTAATGCAAAAAGCTGAACCAGCGCATTCAGAACGGTTTCGCTCATATTGTTAATAATTAGTAGTTTTAAATAAAATATTTGCTATCAACTTTTTATAAATTTTGCTTTAAAGTTTATCTTTGTTTAAACCAAGTTATGAATTAATTGGTACACAGGAAAATTTTTTTGGATTATACGGGGCTGGTCGATCAAAAAATAATTGATCAACTTCTGCAGAACCTTAAAAAAACTAAGGAATATACCAGCTTAAATAAAACTCCCGGCAAGAGGGTTTACTCGATTCTGGTTGAATGTCTTGAAAATATATCAAAACACACACCAGGAGACATTGCTGTCAATCATGGGAAGCAGCCATATGTGTCTGCCGGGGAATGGGATGACAGTATCAGCATTTATGCCGGGAATCCGGTCCGGAAGGAAAAAACGGACCTTCTGGCCAAAAGGCTTGATAAAGTTAACAATATGAGCCGGGAGGATCTTAATATTCTTTATGAAAAGATCCTTAACAGGGAGACCAGGCTGACTGAAAACGGTGCAGGTGCCGGACTGGGATTTATTCTGATGAAACTAAAATCAGGAAAGAAAATTGACTACAGCTTTGCCAGAATTGACAACGATCTTTCATTTTTTGAGTTACAAGTATCAGTAAATAAATATACAATGAGAAAGTTAATTATTGATCCGACAGCAAATTCTCCAAGGGTGATCTTTGATCCGGAAATCAACAAATTCGAGATTTCGGGTGAATCAAGACCCTCCGATGTTGCCTCTTTTTACCTTGAGATAATGAAGTGGTTTGACGATTATTCTTCATTTCTTAACAGCATCCATGAGAGTAAGGATCCTGTTGTTTTTGATTTCGATTTTGAATATTTCAACTCGTCATCGGCAAAATATATTCTTGACTTTTGCAAACAGATCGGCGATGTGAAGTCAAAGGGCAGGAATGTTGAAATAAAATGGCATTTTGAAAAGGATGACCAGGACATGCTGCAGGTAGGGCATGAGATGTCGAAAATCTCCAGAATCCCTTTTGAATATGTTCAGAAGGATATAGACTGATCTTTTATCCGGATTATCAGTACGTCGGAATAATTATTTATTTAATGTCCGAAGATTTTACAAAAAGGGATATCCTTAAATGGATCGAGGTAATTTACAAACCCGGCAATAAGGTAATTCAGGAGATTACATCCAACTGGTCTGAGTACAAGAAAATCTTCATTGACCAGGTTGCTGAAAATCTGTATACAGACATTCAGCGCACTCAACATCTGTTTTCATCGCCATATACTTTCGGGAAAGAGTTTATAAAGATCAGGGAAGACGAAAAAACATTCTGGTATGAATTTGCATTCGATATACCAAAAAAACTCAGATCGTTAAATCTGTATATCCGACCGTACAAGGATTTTTGCATAACCTGCCTGATACCTTATAATGAAATTGAAATACTGGCACGTACAGATTATAATAGTTTTTGCCAGAAACAAATATCATCGGACGATCTGAAAAGGAAAAATGAGCCGGTTAAGATTGCTTTCGGGGATTTACCTGAGGAGAGAAAACGCTTTTACATTGAACTGAATCTTTTAATTCCTGTTGCACTTAAAAAAATCGGATATGAGATAATCAGGATTGAAGAGATCACTGAAATAAATGAAAAAATGGTCCTGAGATTTGCACGGGCAATTCATTCAAGATACCTTCATGAAATAAGGAAAAGGGATCCCGGGTCAAAGAAGATTTCTTATATGTCATGGATCCATAGTCCTGGAGATGCAAGAAATAAGAATCTTGGAGATTTTGATGATCTGCCTGAAGAGATAAAACATTCCAATCTTGATAATGCATATCATATCCCGGCTAAATTGCTGTCTATAGGTTACAAGGTTCGTCAAACAGGAAAAGGATTTAAGCCTGCTTCTCTCCACCTCACTGAAGATGAGGTGGAAACAATGGCACGGGTTGAGCATATCCGCTGGTGCTGGGATAAGATATTGCACGGATGGATATATGGTAAAGTTAAAGATGACCGTAAGAAAACACATCCTTCAATAATACCCTATGAAGATCTTTCTGAATCCGAAAAGGAAAAAGACCGTGAGCTGGTAAGGCTGATCCCGGCACTTCTCCAGGATATTGATTATGATGTATTTCATGTCAATCCGGAAAGGATCAGCAAGCTTCCTTATGCAATAAAACCGCAGAGCAGCATTCACAGAATACTGGATGAAACCCGGAAGATGAATGCCCACATAAGGAGGCTGGTCTCACTTTCTCCTGATGTTGAAGATATGGTGGAGGTCAGGAACAGAAAAATTGAAGAAGCCGTTAAAGAGATTGAATCAAGCTATAACTATGCTCTCCATATCCAGGAATCATTCCTGCCTGATAATCTTTTTGTAAGGGAATGCTTCCCGGAAAGCTTCATTCTGTTCAAGCCAAAAGATATCGTCAGCGGCGATTTCTATTTCTTCAGCAAACAGGATCATCGGCTGATATTTGCAGCTGCTGACTGTACCGGACATGGCATCCCCGGTGCCCTGTTGAGCACAATCGGCTACGGTATTCTTGATGAGGCAGTTAACGAGCTGAAGCTGAAAGATCCGCCAGAGATCCTGAAGCATTTATATTCAAAGATGCATAAGTTCCTGAAGATGGATACTGAAGAAACCAGTATATCGGATGATATGGATATCGCTCTTTGTACTCTTGATTCCCAAGATAATATCCTTATCTATTCCGGAATTGGTAATCCATTATATCATGTGACCGCTGGCAAACTTGATGAGTACAGGGCTGGAAATCTCAGGAAGAAGGATGAGGGAAGGGATGAACAAAAGTATGTTTCCGAAAGGATCCATCTGCAACACGGAGATGCAATATATTTATGTTCAGATGGTTATGCGGATCAGTTCGGCGGCAGGGATCATAAGAAATATCAGAGCGCAAGGTTAAAGAGTTTCATATTAAGCATACAGGAAAATCCTATGCCCGAACAGGGTGACAGGTTATATGAAGAGATTGAAAAGTGGCGGGAGTCTAATAATGAGGATCAGACGGATGATATACTGGTGATAGGGATAAGGGTCTAATTTTAATCTTCATCAATTGGGCTAAAGCCCCTTGTTTTTGGGGTACTCTTACCCGTTGGTTAAAGCCAACGATAAAAGAAAGCTATTGATTTCTAACTGTTCTCAGTCAAGTATAATTTATTAATATTCAAACTATTAAAAGAATTTTTCAATTGCCGTCAGCTTCAGCTGACGGTAAAAAGGCCTCTTTCCTTTTTCAAGGACTTTAGTCCCTCACTTAGAGATAAATAACTTTCTATTTCCCCCTTCCTGCGATATAATCATCATAAACTTTAAACCCGACTCTTTCATACAAATCCCAATAACGCGGATCGTCTTTAAGATTATCAAACATCGGATCGGCTTTCAGCCAGGAGATCTCTGGGCTGCGGGTCTGATAAGCCTTTTCAAGCCAGACAAATGCTGAGTCCTTCTGGTTTATCATACAATAGGCTCCTGCCACATAGAAATCGGCGCTTCCGATCAGTGTATATTTACTTTTTTCTTTCAGGTTTTCAATTATTGACTCACATTCCTGGTTTCTGCCTTTTTTGAAAGATGCGACTGCAATATAGGATTGATACTTCGGAACAGTTCCCAGTTCCGGTTTACTGGTTTTGCTTCTGTTCAGGTAATAAAGTGCAGAGTCATACTCCTGCAGCCAGAAGAATCTCTCCCCGAGAGAAGCATCAATAATGTTTGCCTTGTACTGAAAATTGTAAATCTCATCATGGGAAGCGCTGAATCCGGAGCCTTTCATCATAGCCAGGAATACTGTGTTTTCCTCAATATCCATTCCTTTTTGCATGCAAAGACTGATCAAATTAACAGCTTCCAAATAATTTCCCATCTTTACATAGAAATCTATCAATACATAATATAGATAATTGCCATTTGGCTCCAGATCAGCTGCTTTTCTTAAAGCTGAATCTGCCTTAATAAAGTTGTACTCATAATACATTTCATAAATTCCAAGGACCATGTAAGCCATAGCACACTCATGATCAAGACTTAATGCTCTCTTCTCATATCGCATCGCTTCAGGTATCGTCTTCTGAAATTCAATTCCTCCGCTGCCGAAATTACCTGCCTTCGTAATACAAAACATTCCGGCATATGCATATGCCTCACCGTAATATGGATCAAATTCCGTTGCTTTCAGTGCATATTTCATCCCTGAATCAGCCAGTTGATTAACACTAGCACCGGTTGTCATAAAACTTATGGATTTGGCTATCTGAAGCGCCTCAAAAGCCTCATCATTTTTCGTTCCTATTCTAAATATGCTTTTGTTCTCTTCCTCGGTAAGATTCGCATCAAGCCCTGCGGCTATCTTTAATGCTATATCTGACTGAATCGTAATTACCTCTTCGGCTGAGTAAATGTTGTCATATTGATCTTCCCAGATATATTTGTCATTATTTGGATCCACCAGGTAGACATTCATTCTGACTTTGTCTCCATATTTTTTATAGTTGCCCAGGACCAGGTAGTTCACTTTCAGGTCAGATGCAATCTTTGAGGGATTTTCTTTTGAACCCTTATATTGAATTACTGATTGCATGGTTGCAATCCTGTCAATTGATCTGATCTTATAAAGGTGCCTGATAATCTCATCAGTCAGGCTCAGGCAGGCAGCTTCCTGTGAAGGATCGTCACTGTAATTCTCAAAGGGAAGGACAGCAATACTCTTCTCTGTCATTTTTACGGGTTTAATCAATCCATGTACGATGAAATACCCTGCCACAATCGATGCCAGAAATATTAAAGCACCTGCAATGATTTTGTTTTTGCGATTTTTCTTTGCTGAAGGTTTTTGTTCTTTAGTTTTCTTTAAAGGTTCTGTCACTTCGCGGACTGGATTCTTTAATCCGGTAATGATCTCTTTTATCGCGTTTGCAACCTTGTTTATCTGATTCCTGTAAAACGTCTTATTAAGATTATTATCCTGATGATCCTCATTTGCCCTGAGCGGACGGTTTACTCCAGGTTCCTTGTAAATAAATTCAATCCCCCGAAGGAATCCTCCCAGTTCGCTTTCAACCAGCTTTTTGTCATCAGCGTCAAGATCATGGATCTGAACAGGAAGCACCCGGCTGGCAACGTTTCCGCCTTGTAGCTTTACCTTCAAACCATACTGATCTTTGGATGCCTGCTCAATAAATGTCTTGAACTCGTTCACCCAGGCAAAGGATTTGGGATCACAATAAGTACGTGATATAATTGGGATGAAAACAGCACATTTCAGCTTCTCTTTGAGTGAGGCATCGACATCGTGAGTTTCGAGGAGGCCGTCATGAGGATTAATGTCAAAATAAACGCTTACCTCTTCTTTGAATGTCGATTCGAGCTCGGTTTTGAGCGCCTCTACGAACTCGCTTACCCACCTGTCGCCTTTATTGTCCTTCTGACGGTAGCTGATGAAGATGTCATATTCAAATCCGGGGATGAGGCTGGTCATGTTATGGGTTCATTGTGATAAAGTTACATAATTGAAAACAAAAATCAAATAAAAATGATAGGGGCCTGTCATTGTGTCTAATAGATGAAATTTTTACTTAATTTTATGATTCAGAAACAATTATTAACTGAGCCAAATAAAGATGAAAAAAACGGGGACTTTTTTTGCTGCCGCTGTTGTTGCGATGCTGATTCTGACTTCAACTTGTTATACTGGTAATGCACAAAGTTCAAGTATGTCCATGGTCCAGGATACTCTCCTTAAATACCAGGATGGCATATATGAGGGACAGTCAAGGCACACCTATACTGAAGAACCCTACTGGGGAAAAGTCAGGATAACAGTTGAAGGCGGATTGCTTGCCGGAGTAAATTTCATGATCAGGGATTCAAGCCTTCATGAAACATTCACCGGTAAATACAAAAAGCATTACAAAGGAAACCCGGAGTATATAAAGCAGGTCAAAAACGACTGGAAGGGCGTTAAGACATATCCAAATAAGCTGATTAAAACTCAGGATATCAATAAAATAGATGCTATGTCCGGTGCAACATGGTCATATAATATTTTCAAAGCATCAACCCTGGAAGCATTAAAGAAAATCCGGTAATATTTTTATTGCTATTATTATCCTGAGTCATATTATTTTAATAAATTTGATATAATATGATAAAGAGATTTTTACCGCTATTCCTGGCGATTTTTCTTGCCTCACCGGGTTATGGGCAAAATGATGATACTTGGATCCTGTCCGGAAATACTGATACAATATATAAGAGTTTCAGACTCTTTGAGGATGACGATCTTCTTGAAATTACTCTGCGGTTTGATCTCTCGACTTATTTCAGGACCAGACCGAAGAAAGAATATTTACCAGCCAATATCACTTTTCATACAGGTGAAACAGATTCCATCAGCAGGGATATTAAATTGAGAACCCGCGGGGTATTCCGCAATTCATTCTGTTTTTTCCCGCCTATTGAATTGAACCTTAAAAAAACGGATTTCGGATATACTGATCTGGACAGCATAGATAAAATAAAGCTGGTTACCGAATGCAGGTCAGGAAAAATATATGAAGAATACATATTAAGAGAATATCTGGCATACAAGCTATATAGTGTTCTGACTGATACAAGCTTCAGGGTGAGGCTCCTTGCCATAAACTTCATCGATACCGAAAAGAAAAGGAAACCAATCCGCCATTATGGGATCTTCATAGAGCCTGTGGAAATGCTGGCTGACAGGACAAATACTTTTCAGGTCAAAACGCCAAACCTGACGCAGAAAAACATTATTCCCCGGATAATGGACAGGATGGCTATATTCAATTATATGATAGGAAACTATGATTGGTCAATACCCGGACAACATAATGTTAAAGTATTAAAGCCCAGTATTTTTGATCCGACAGGGCTGGCAATAGCTGTTCCCTATGATTTTGACTGGACAGGGCTTGTGGATCCTTCCTATGCCATTCCTGTTGAAGAAACAGGACTGGAGTCTGTCCGGGAAAGGCTTTTTACAGGCATTTGCAGGAGAAGGGAAGTGTTCCTGAAGGACCTGGAGACATTTTCGCTGAAGAAGGAAGAATTTTACAGAGTAATAAATGAATTCCCCTATTTGAATAAGAGTTTAAAAAAGGAAACTATGACATACCTGGATGGTTTTTTTGACCAGCTGGCTGCAAGAAATATTGTTATTGAAGATTTAATGAATAGCTGTAAGAATTTCTAAACTAATTATTAAGATATATGTCTGACAACTTTTTCAATTTGAATAATCCGGATTTCTTCGGGATTTTGATACGTTTTATTATTCACCTTTTATTTCTCATCATCCTGATATGGGGTATATATTTCAGATACTCAAAGAAGGAGAAGTTCCTGTTTACCTTTTTCCTGATGGGTATAACTGTCTTTTTTATTACCGCTATGCTGAAATCCGTCTGGATTGAAATTGGCATGGCCTTTGGCTTGTTTGCCATATTTGCCATCCTAAGGTTCAGGACAATAAATTTCAGCCTGAAGGATATGTCGTATATTTTCACAGTAATAGGGATTTCGGTGATCAATTCCCTGAAGCTGATTGGATTTCCTGTGCTTGGAGTAATCATATTCAACATTATTATCTGCGTTTCTGCAATTCTGCTTGAGCGGTTCACAGCCAGACATAGCATAGTGAAACATACAATTATCTATGAAAACCTGGAATTGCTCAGATCAGCCAAAAACCAAAAATTGATAAAGGATATTTCCGAACTGACCGGTAAAGATGTCACAAGGGTCAAAATACGAAGAATAAACTATAAAGATAAAGTCGCACGGCTGGATATATATTATAAGAATTATTAAGATTCCCCAGGTTACTTTATATAATTGAATCTTAACAATGTAGCATTCATATTCTGCCCTTCATTTGATATCAGCATATCTCCGTTCTCAAAAAAGGCAATCCCTTCAGGCATGTTGAATATTTCAGGATTCAGGTAAACCATATATTCTATAGTCCCGTCTAAATCAAAAAAAAATAACATTTGATCAGTTGCAGATAAAACGAAGAACTTATCAGTAACAGGATGAATACCTATAGCAGAAGGTCTGAATTTAATGTCTGGATTGCCTTCTTTATCCTTATTCCCGCTTTTTGCCTGAACTATAATCTTATTGTCTGCAGCAAATTCATTTATTGCAGATAAATCAATGATTATTCCGGGTTTTTTAATGAGTTCCCGTGTATTAAGGTCAAATCCGTAGATTCCTCGTCTATCCTTATCTTCAGACTCCTTTTTGGGCTTATCTTTGGGTGCAATTAAAAGCATGTTGCTTTTCCGGTAATAACACAAACCTTCATTCTCAATATCTGAAAGCTTTGATAAAAGAATCTTTTCCGCTATGACTGAAGATTTAAGATCAGTAATTTCAAATAACACTCCATCGCTTCGCAATACATAAATTGTATCATTTGCCAGTGTTATCCCTTCGTAATCGCCATTGCCATGAAACGTAAGTTGTTTTTTGATTTCTTTCCGTTGTATATCATATATAAAGACAATACCGTTCTCATCCTGTACGCATGCAACTGATGATGAATCAATTACAGTTATGCCCGATATTTCATGAAGAACAGGCGGCAGGATAATTGTTTCATCCGGGCAGGTCAGATCATAACCAATGATATTGACACCTATGGTATCGATTGTTTGATTTCTGTTATCAGAAGAATTACTACAGCTTATTATACCCAGGAAATAAATTAATAAAATATATGAAGGGATCAGTATGATACCGGTTTCGCTTTTGCTTATTTTTTTATGTTTAGTCTCTCCCAAAAGTTTATGGCTTATACTGATTTGATTAATCGTTCTTTGTGATAAAGCTAAGAAAGTTTGAGATACTAGTCAAATAAATCAATTGTGCTAAAGCCCTATTTTGATGATGGCCTATCAACCGTTGGCTGAAGCCAACGGCAATTCATCCAATATTAAACAACTAGAAAAGTAACTTTTGTTGCTGTCAGCTAGAGCTAACGGCAATGGAAGATATTGATTTCTAAATATTCTTAACCAGGGATAATTTTTTAACACACAAACTATTAAAGTAATTTTTCAGTTGCCGTCAGCTTCAGCTGACGGTAATGAGGCTCTCTATCTTATGGGACTTTAGTCCAATTTCTTCTGTAGCTGGTATTCCTGAATTATTTTTTCTAATTCTTCCTTAAAAGAGACTGTTGCATGATGTCCTGGTTGATTCCTTATATATTGTCTTAATGTCTCAATCTGAGCCATTCCAATTGAAACTGAATAAAAATCATCCTGCCATTCAAACCTCATTCTGGTTAACTTGTTTTTGTTAATCCAGAATGAACTCTCTCCCTTTATTAATTGCACAATATCTGAGATATTTTGTTTACCCCCAAGTGATATCAATGCATGGAGATGTTGATAATATCCGTTTATATGATCAATATAAATACCTTTCTTCTGAGCATTCTCACGGATATGACATATCACTTTATCCCTGATTTCATCTTTTAGAAAAGGAATCCTGTTTTTAGTGGTCCATACGCAATGGACCAGAATTCTTAAATAAGACATACTTTAGAAATGCTAGCGAATAACAGAATAAAGATAATAAAATTGGATTTATTTGGCAAAACAAATTGGGCTAAAGCCCCTATTCCGGGGATTTCTGCTAACCATTGGCTGAAGCCAACGGCAATTCATCCAATATTAAACAACTAGAAAAGTAACTTTTGTTGCTGTCAGCTGAAGCTAACGGTAATGGAAGATATTGATTTCAAAATATTCTTAACCAGGGATAATTTTTTAACACACAAACTATTAAAGTAATTTTTCAGTTACCGTCAGCTTCAGCTGACGATAAAGAAGTCCATCCCCTTTTTAAGGACTTTAGTCCAATTCCTACCATTGGACTAAAGCCCTTATTATATAGTATGGTATATTATTCAAATCCTTAAATTCAATATCTTTGATTTACTGAGACAAGTTGTTCAACAGAGAAGCCTGAAATTATGGCACACCATATTACTATCAAACAGAACAGTTATTATAAACTGACTGAACGCATCAACAGGTTCCCCCAGGGAGCACCGTGGTCCGATCTGCTTTTTGAGATATTGAAAATACTCTTTTCTGAAAGAGAAGCTGATCTTGTTTCATTATTGCCGATCAAACCGTTTAATGCACGGAAAGCTGCAAAAATATGGAAAGTAAAAGAGGAAGAGGCACGTACAATCCTTAATGATCTAGCTGATCGCGGCCTCCTTGCAGACGCTGAGGATAAGGATGATGTTGTTTATTCAATGCCCCCTCCAATGGCGGGATTCTTTGAGTTCTCACTGATGAGGTACAGGAATGACATAGACCAGAAGACTCTTTCAGAGCTCTATTACCAGTATTTGAATGTTGAAGAGGACTTCATTAAAAGTCTGTTTACCCAGGGTGAAACTCAGCTTGGCAGGGTATATGTTAACGAAACAATCCTGTCAAACGAAAATTCTCTTCATGTTCTTGATTATGAGAGAGCTTCAGAAGTTATAAAAACAACCTCCCATATAGGAATAGGGATATGTTATTGCCGGCATAAAATGCAGCATATCGGAAAGAATTGTGAAGCTGAAATGGATATCTGCATGACATTCAATAAAAGTGCAGATTCTCTTACACGCCACGGGATAGCCAGAAAAGTCGATGCCACAGAAGGGCTGGATCTGTTGCAGAAAGCCAGGGATACCAACCTTGTACAGTTCGGAGAAAATGTTCAGGAGAGGGTGAACTTTATCTGTAACTGTTGCGGTTGCTGCTGCGAAGCACTTATTGCTGCAAGGAAGTTTGGATTTTTGCACCCTGTACATACAACAAGCTTTATCCCTGTTATTAATGCCGATAATTGCAACGGGTGCGGCAAATGCGTGTCGTTATGTCCTGTTGAGGCTATGACTCTGGTTTCTGCAAATGATCCTGTCAAGCCTCTTAGCAAGAAGGCAAAACTGGATCATGATATCTGCCTGGGCTGTGGTGTCTGTCTCTCCGGCTGCAACAAAAATGCCATCAAGCTTGAATCAAGAAAAGATCGAGTGATCACTCCAGTCAATTCGGTTCACAGGGTTGTGATGATGGCAATTGAAAGAGGCAAACTACAGAACCTGATCTTTGACAATCAGGTTCTGCTTAGTCACAGAGCTCTTGCCGCAGTTTTAGGTGTAATATTAAAGCTCCCTCCTGTTAAACAAGTCGTCGCAAGCAGACAATTTAAATCGAGATATCTTATTGGCTTGATAAACAGACAAAAGATCACCTGATAATAACTGGAATTTCAACAGAATCTATTTTTCATATACAATCTCTTTCGAGCCAGAGACAGTATTGTTCGAAGCAGTTACTTTTGACGATTTTTTACCTACAAAAATTGCTGTTTTTTGATTTCCCTTACCTGCTGAGCGGATTACATTATTGTTAATAGTGATGTCATGCGTTTCGCCACCGATATAGAATCCGCTTGCCTCACCGCTGGTACCGTTGTTTTCTATAGTATTGTTTGTGAATGTATTCCTGTGACCGCTGTTTTGTTCATTTTCGTTACGGAAAAGGACACCATGAGAACCATTTTCGTAAACATAGTTATTCTCAAACACATTATCAGTATCCTTATGGCCTATTGAAAATCCGTTATCACTATTTGCGTATATTTTATTATTCCTGAAGATCCCGTTCTGCACTCTCCAGCACAGGAATATACCATCTCCCTTGTTGTGATGGCTTGTACAGTTTTCAACAACCGAGTGATCGGAACCTGTCCCCGGATGGAATCCCAGCCCGTCTCCGTTTGAGGCTTCACATCCCCTGACAGTAATGTTTTCAGTGATCTGCCAGCTGAAAGTGTCGCCATTGAACTCATTCACCTTAACATTTTCAACAAGACAATTCTTCGATTTATGAATATATATACCGCCACCACGACAACCATTAATATAATAATTGGTACTCTTATTGCCCTCAACAACAAGATCTGCAATCTTCACATTTTCAACCTCAACTGCTTCAATTATTGAGAAGCTGTTTGTGATAGTACCATTCAGTGAAGAGAGATAGTCGTTGACTGTCCTGTTATCAAAATAAATTGTATTGTCCTGAATATCTGTTATTACGGCAGTTGTCACATCCCATCCTGAATTATGTGCATCATCGTAAAGCTGAATACCCATTCCTATTTTAAAACCGCTTGCATCTTTCACCACGGCCTTGAGCATTCCCCAGTCTGCATCAATAATAAAACTGGTTTTAAAGCCATCGCATTTGTGCAGAATGGTTTTCTCTCCTGATCCGATTAATGATACATTGTCTGAGAGGCGGATCGGACCAATAATCTCAAACGTACCCGGATTGAGTCTTACAGTCCCTCCTCCTCTTGACTTTACAGCATCAAGAGCGATCTGGATTGTTTCTGATGAGAATCCCTGTAGATCAGCACCGGGACCACCAACGGTGATAATCGGTTCAGCTCTTCTTACATCAACAAGACCTATATTCTGACTGTAAATTGGTGAACTTACATACAAACAAATAAAGATCATACCGAATAATCTCAAAATTTTACTTTTCATATTGACGCCTCCGTTATATTTTTTCAGACAAATTTACATGCTATTTATTTCTGCCGGCGATGTAATCATCATAAGCTTTATGCCCGGTTCTTTCATACAGATCGCGATATCTGCCATCTGATTTCAGACTATTAAAAACCGGATCTGTCTTCAGCCAGCCGAGCTGGAAACTACGGTTCCTGAAAGCTTTTTCAAGCCAGATAAAAGCTGAGTCAATTTGACCGATCCCACTGTAATACCACCCTGTAAAATAATCAGGACTCCCGGCAGTAGTAACTTTACTCATAGCAGCAAGTTTACCAATTATCTTCTGTGCCTGATCATTCTGATTTGTTTTGGAATAGGCCAAAGCAAGGTAAGCCTGGAATCTCGGGATCATAAATTGCGGATCCTTCACATTCAAGGCTGATTCAAGGTAAAATCTTGCTGAATCATATTCGTGCATCCACAGGAAGCAGTCTCCTGCATATTTCAATCCTTTTGATCCCTGGGATTTAAGGTATTCTTTAAAATCTTTTTGGATCCCTCTTCTCCTTCCTGACAGTATCTTTGCCTGTATCAACCGATATGATTGCTCAGAAGTGAACTGATAATTCAGTGCTTCTTCAGGACGATTCATCTTTAAAAGAAATTCGACATACAACTCAGGATAAATAGGATTATTGGGTTCAAGCTCCAGTACTTTCAGGAATTCTTTTTCAGCCTGCGGAAAATCCCATCTTATCCAGTCGTTAAACCAGGCCATACCCAGATGAGCAGTAGTATTATCGGGATCCAGTTTCAAGGCTTTTTCAAGATAGGATGTTGCATCCCACACAACAGATTCGACTTTGCTCCCGCCATATTGTGAAACTTTTAACAGTGTCAGAAGACCTGCAAACGCATAAGCATCGGCATAGTTCGGATCCAGCTTCATTGCTTCAGCAGTCAGATCAAGCATCTGATCAATGCTTTTAAAGCTTCTTGTATTCCAGATGTATAGTCCCTTCTGGATAAGCTCATAAGCCTCCTGATTATCAGTCGGACTTTTTGTAATATTCTGTTTTTCTGAATTGGTTATAAATGCCTTCACCTGGTTCGCTATCTGCAGAGCAATATCTGCCTGTATGGCAATCAGCTGCTTATAAGGTTTGTCATATTCATTCTGCCACAGGATATTCTCGTCTTCTGGATCGATAAGCTGTGCTGTCACCCTCACCTGATCGCTTATCTTTCTGTAGGTGCCTTCAAGAATGTAATTTACTTTCAGCTCATCGGCAATCTGCCGGATCTTCTTGTCAGTTCCCTTATATGGAAGGACAGAACCAAGTGACACTACCTTGTCAAATGATCTTATCTTATAGAGATGGGTAATGATCTCACTGGTCAGACCATCGCTGACATTCTCCTGGTTGGAATCATCACTGTAGTTATGGAAAGCCATCACGGCAATTGATTTTGCATTGCTTTTCAGCTTCCCCGTAAAAACACTTCCTTCAATGATCTTATAAACTATAAATGCACCAGCAATAACCAGTAATGCCGAAAGAACTAAAATAATCCTGTTCTTCAATCTCAGACTGACCAATCCTTTTCTGATCTGAACCAGCCTGCTGCCCAGGTTCCCTGGTTCGCTCTTTGCCTTCCGTGACAGATGATCATCTTTTGTAGCCGCAGATTGATATGTCTTCAATCCGGAAATGATCTCTTTGATGGCGTTTGCGGTCTTGTTTATCTGGTTCCTGTATTTTGTTTTGTTCAGGTTATTCTTTTCATCATCATCCGTTTTGAGAGGTCTGTTTACCCCAGGTTCTTTATAAATAAATTCGACACCGCGCAGGTACCCGCCTGTAACTGATTCACATAAACTAAGATCTTCAGGATCAAGTTCATGTATTCGAACTGGAAGCACCCTGCTGGTCACGTTGCCGTTTGGTAATTTCACCTTTAGTCCGAACTGATCATTAGTGACTTGTTCAATAAAAGCTTTCAATTCATTTTGCCATGCAAAAGATTTGGGATCGCAATATGTACGCGAAATGACTGGTATAAAGATGGCACATTTGAGTTTATCTTTCAGCGATGCATCAACATCGTGTGTTTCCAGGAGTCCGTCGTGAGGATTTATATCAAAATAAACGCTTACCTCATCTTTAAATGTAGCTTCAAGTTCCTTTTTAAGGTTACTGACAAAATCAGTCACACAGCCAACATATTTATTGTCTTTCTGGCGGTAGCTGATAAAGATGTCGTATTCAAAACAGGGGATGAGGCTGGGCATTTCAAATGTTCCTTGAGTGATAAAGTTAGGAAAATTATTCCTAATTTGACATCTGAAAAAATCATTAAGAATATGAAAAAGAATTATTTAATTCTGGTGATAGCTCTGTTATTGAGCCCATCATTACTAATTGCCCAGAAAATCCGGAAATTTGAAGTTAAATCACCTGACGGGAACATAATGCTGAAGATTGAATCAGGAGCAAAACTTCAATGGTCTGTTGTTCATAAGGGAGAGCAGATAATTGCTCCTTCAGCCATATCAATACAATTGAATGACGGGACAATCCTGGGAGACAATGCAGTATTTAAATCACCGAAAACTGAGGTAATAAATTCTACCTTCAATGCTATTAACTATAAAAAAGCAACTGTGACCGATCATTGCAGCCAGGTGACAATCAATTGTAAGGGAGATTATGGTGTGATATTCAGAGTTTATGATGATGCTGTTGCTTACAGGTTCTTTACTGCCAGAAAAAGTGAACTGATAATTAAAAATGAAGAAGCAAATTTCAACTTCACATCCGACCATAATGCATTTATCCCTTACATGTGGGATTACCGTGACGGAAAGATCTTCAATTGTTCTTTTGAATCGCTCTATACCGAGCAGAGAATCTCTCAATTCAAGAAGGATTCACTTGCATTCTTGCCCCTGCTTGTGGATGCTGACAAAGGCAGAAAGGTAGTAATCATCGAAGCTGACCTGGAAGACTACCCGGGTATGTTCCTGGATAAAAACCAGACAGGGAAAGGATTTAAGGGAGTCTTTGCGCCATATCCGCTGGAATACAAGACTGTAGAGAGAAATATAATTCCTGTTAAAAGGGCGGATTATATTGCTAAAGTTAACGGGACACGCAATTTTCCCTGGCGTGCAGTGGTTATAAGCGAACAGGATAAGGATCTCCTGAATGTCGATATAGTACAGAAGCTGGCTTCACCGCCCAGGCTGACGGATATCTCATGGATTGAGCCCGGACTGGTTGCCTGGGACTGGTGGAACGATATGAACCTGTCGCATGTAGATTTCAGGACAGGGATCAATACTGCAACTTACAAGTATAATATTGACTTTGCTGCTTCAAACAAAATCAAATATATAATTCTTGATGAAGGCTGGGAAATACCTGGTGATCTCAGCCGGACAATCCCGGCTGTGGATCTTAAGGAAATTGTCGATTATGGCAAAAAGAAGAATGTAGGTGTAGTCCTGTGGGCATCCTGGAAAAATATACTTAATCAGATGGACAAGATTTTTCCGCTTTATGCTGAACTGGGAATCAAGGGATTTAAGATTGATTTCATTGACCGAGATGACCAGGTTGCAGTAGCTTCGCTTTTTGAAATAGCAAGAAAGGCTGCTGATTATCATTTTATTGTTGATTACCACGGTGTGTTCAAACCTGCCGGTATCCAGAGAACTTATCCAAATGTCATTGGCAATGAGGGTGTTAAGGGTATGGAAAACGTAAAATGGGCTGTTGAGAATGTGCCACGATATGATGTTACTCTTCCATATATCCGTATGATGGCCGGGCTTATGGATTATACTCCCGGTGCAATGAGAAATTCAAACAGACAGAATTTCAGGCCTATATTTTCCGATCCGATGAGCCAGGGCACCCGATGCCATCAGCTGGCCATGTATGTGATTTTTGAAGTTCCTTTCCAGATGCTCTCCGACAATGCAACAATTTATATGAAAGAACAGGAGAGTACCGATTTCATTACAAGTGTTCCGACAGTGTTTGATGAAACCGTACCGCTTGATGGCAAAGTTGGAGAATATGTGGCAATCGCCAGGAGAAAGGGCAACACATGGTATGTGGGTGCTATGACAAACTGGACTCCAAGAGAATTAACTTTAGATCTTTCATTTCTTGGAGCAGGAACTTATGAGGCTGATATTTTTAAGGATGGTATTAATGCCAATCGTGACGCTACGGATTACAAGCGGGAAGTTTCAAAAGTTTCATCAGCTGATAAGTTGAAAATCAATTTGGCGCCGGGCGGAGGATGGGCTGCGAGGATAGAGAAAAAATAACTACCTGCGTTTTTTCTTTATATAAGAGGCTATATTGTGCACATTGTCAATCCAAATGCCATTGGCAGGATCATTTGCATATTTGCATATCGCCTCGATGGTTTTTAACTGAGAAGTCTGGTTTCCTTCCACATTCATTTCGTGTCCGGCCAGGATCAGCCAGTATCCAACGGCCTTTGCAGTCTCTATCAGCTTCAGGATCTGCTCAAACGATTTTCCGTCAAGTTCAGCAGCATTCAGCTGGGAAAGATCACAATATATCGGATCATTGGGTGCTTCACTAAGCCACCCTCTTCCGCTTTCAAACATAAGGGCGATCAGGGGCACATAACTCTGTACATTTATTTCTCTGCCAATGAAAGTTTGTCCGCAAGGGTACGCAAATGATACCGGAATAATTCCCAGCATTTCTTTAATAAGTCTGTTTGCCGAATCCAGCTCATTTTTCATCCTTTGAAGAGAATAATCTTCCAGTGCACTGCTCCTTGACCAGGTGAAGTTTCCCGAGCATGGATGTAATATTGAATGATTGCCGATCTCATGACCATTATTAACTGCCCTTCCCCACTCATCAATCCTTTTTAGCATACTGCCTGGCGAGATATAAAATGTAGCTTTCATGTCATATCTGTCGAGAAGGGGAATACCTGTATCCGGCTGGGAAAGGCGGGCATCGTCAAATGTCAGGCTCAGAGCCATTTCTTTACCTTCAGGCCAAGCAAAGCCCTGCGCTGAGCTGGTTGAATTAACAGCATCGTATGCCTGGCTGAAAGCAGAAAAGCTGATAATACTAAAAACTGCCACTAAGATTCGAATAGCCATGTGTTTCTGTCTTCCGTTCATGTTTATTTTATAGAGTGTAGTTTTTTTAATTTTGAATTCTGCCGGATTTATTAGCTTCTAATGTAAAATTGTTTCTCCTTTTCACCCCTTCTCCAACTCTCCCCTTCCTTTCTTCTACAGCTCTCCCTGCTCTTCAAGCCATTTCCTTACCCTTTCATGCTCTGCCTGGTATTTGGCTTCTACATTTTGCAGTATCTTTTGAAATCGTTCTTCATTACGAATACTGTCAAACAGGACATCGTATTTAAGATAGACTATCCACCATTTTGGATAAAAATTCATTGTATTAAATTCATCAAGATATTTGTACGCCATGGTTTTATCACCTAAGAAAGCATAAGTAGCTGCCAGATTATATTGAGCATTTTTTGTACTCGCAATATCCCTGCTCAGTCTGATACTTTCTGTACCGTACTTTATTTGTTGGTTAAAATAATCTCTGGCTTCTTTATATTTGCCCACTTTCCAATAGGCATATCCAATACGATGTGAATTTATAAGAAGTAATTCGCCTGATTTTCTATATCGTTCAACTCTTTTTTTGGCTACTGTATATGCTTCCTGATGCTGCCCCCTGAAACTAAACCATTCCGTGGCAGGAAGATATGTTGAATCAATTTCGCTTATTTTTTCATTAAGTAGTTGTACATTCTCAAAATTTTCAAACGAAGATTCCACGAACACCAAATTATTGAAATAATTTGCAGAATCTCCATTCATAGAAAGTGCCCCTTGAAAATAATATTTTGCTTTATCATAGAATCCGGCATAAATATATGTATAACCTAAAGCTCGTAATAAAGAGGAACGCTCACTTCCTTGTATAATGTTTAATGCTTTATGAAAGTTTTCAAGGCCTTTGACATAGTCGTTTCTTACTCGTGTAAGGATATATCCCTTTGTATAATATGCGGAATAATAATTTGGATTAATCTTTAAAGCTTCATCTAAATTATCCAATGCTTCTTCAATTTTTCCATTATTATAGTAATATTCACCTTTTAAATAATATGCTTCATCAAGCTGATTATCAAATCTGAGTGCTATTTCAGCCAGGGCAAAACAAGAATCCATGAAGTTTTCTTGAAAATAGGATTCCCAGTAATACCTGCTCCAATATGCTTTGGCCAAACCAGTGTATGCCTTTGCGAATGAGGAATCTATTGTTATAGAGGTCCGATAAAGAGAAATAGTATTTTGATATGTATCTAAGTTACGTGTTTTTTCGTATTCCTTCAGATATTCATTTGCCTTAATGTATATTTCATAAGCTGTCAAATTCGTTGTCGGAGCTTTCTCTATTAGTTCTTTTTCCTCAGGAGTTATAACTGCCTGTAATTCCCTGGCAATAGCCTGAGCCACTTCACTTTGTACTGAAAAAACACTTTTCCAGCTTCGGTCATAATTATTTGCCCATACATGACCTTCCTTTCCGGTCTTAATCAACTGGACGATTAATCTTACACTATCACCAAACTTTTGAAAACTGCCTTCAAGTAAATATTCCACATCAAGTTCCCTTCCGATAGCGGTAGTTGTTTTAGTAGGGTGACGGTATTGTTCAACCGAAGTTCTGGACATTACCCGTAAATCCTTGATTTTTGAAAGATGAAGTGTAATTGCATCCATCATGCCATCAGCAAGGTATTGTTTGTCAGGCTCATCACTAAGCAATGCAAACGGGAGTACAGCTATAGATTTTTCAAGTTGTCCGGAAGGCTTAAACAATTTTGGAACAAAGATAAATCCAAGAATAATTGAGGTCAGAACTATTAATAATGCTACAATGATTATTGTTTTATGATTCTTCCGGGGTACAAATTCAGGTTTGAAAACTTCCTTTGCAACTTCTTCTTGTTCCGGAGTATGCTGCTGTATTGCTGTAATTACCTCTTTAATAGCATTAGCTACCTTGTTTATCTGGATCTTGTATTTTGTATTGTTTAAATTCTTCTTTTCGTCGTCATCTTTAGTAAGAGGTTTATTGACGCCAGGTTCTTTATATATAAATTCTATTCCCCTTATGTATCCTCCCAGCTCATTTTCCACAAGTTTCCTGTCATCATTTTCAAGATCGTGTATCTGAACAGGAAGAATCCTGTTTGCCACGTTGCCACCCGGAAGTTTAACCTTCAGGCCATACTGATCCTTAGATGCCTGTTCAATAAATGATTTGAACTCATATTCCCATGCAAATGACTTGGGGTCGCAATAAGTCCGTGAAATAATTGGAATAAAAACCAGACACTTAAGCTTGTTCTTCAGAGATGCGTCGACATCATGAGTCTCCAGCAGTCCATCATGAGGATTAATATCAAAATAAACACTGATCTCTTCCTTGAAGGTTGATTCGAGTTCTCCCTTCAGATTATTCACAAATTCAGTCACCCAGCCATCGTGTTTGTTGTCTTTCTGGCGGTAGCTGATGAAAATGTCGTATTCGTATCCCGGAATAAGGCTGGACATTGGCGTT